>DATIZS010000252.1:0-2479 GCA_035516955.1 Rhizomicrobium sp. | reverse complement strand
GCCGGGCACGCCGAGGATCTGCGCCACCTTGTCCATCTCGAAGCCGGGCGTGATGACGTCGATGCGGCCGTTCGCATGGATGAGCGCGCCGGTGAAACGCTCCGATGGATGCCACGACATGCCGGTGAAATATTTCAGACTCGCCGTCGGGCCGATCAGCGCCGCGGCGATGCCGGCCGTGTCCATCGCCGCGCAGAGCTTCTCGATGCGCGTCTTGCGTTCGGCCTGACCGATCTTGGGCGGGGCAGTGAGTTTCATGTCGATGGCTCCGAACCTTTCCTTCCCCGTTTACGGGGGAGGAAAATCACCGGCTCATCAATTGATACGGCCCGCCTTTTTCGATCGCCCGCTTGTAGGCGGGACGGGCCTGCATGGCGGCGCGGTATTTCACGAGCGACGGATAGGGCTCGAGCCTTGCGCCCGCCGCTTCCATGACAAAGAGCAGCATGATGTCCGCGCCGGTGAGCTCGTTGCCGACGAAGAAGTCGCGGCCCTTCATCGCCGCTTCCATGTAGCCGAGATTGTTGGCGATCTCGCCGTCGACGCGCGGCTTCAGCGGCGCGGCCGCATCGCCCAGCATCGTCGTATAAAGCGCAAGCAGCATCGGCAGCATCGCCGAGCCTTCCGCATAGTGCATCCACTCCACATACTTCCAGTAATCGTCGGTGCCCGGCTTGGGCTTCATCCGGCCCTTGCCGTAGGTGTCGATGATGTATTCGACGATGGCGCCGGATTCCGCGATGGTCTTGCCGCCGTCCTCGATCACCGGCGACTTGCCGAGCGGATGCGCCTTCTTCAGCTCCGGCGGCGCCAGCGGCACCGGCGTCATGCGCTGGTACTTCACGATCTCATATGGCGCGCCCAATTCCTCGAGCAGCCAGAGGATGCGCTGCGAGCGCGAATTGTTGAGATGATGGACCTTGAGCATGCCTGCCTCCCGTTATCCCTTCCACATCCGATCAGGACACGGGCACGTTCACAAGCGCCGAATCGCGCGGCGTCGCGGAGAATTGCCGGTGATGAATTCGCGCGCCGGTCACTCCGGCGTGGTGGCTTCGGCTTTCGGTGCGAGGCCCAGCGTCTTGGGGAAGTAAACCGCCTCGATCTTGTTGCCGTCGAGATCGAAGATGAAAGCGCCGAAATAGGTGGTGAGGGCGCCTTGCCGCGGGCCCGGATCGCCGGCCGTCTTGCCGCCGCGGGCCAGCGCCGCATCGTGGAAGGTGCGCACGGCATCTTCGCTCGCTGCGCGCAGGCAGATATGGATGCCCGTCGTCTCCGGCTGCGGCGCAAGATTCTCGCGGCGGTTGAGCCAGAACTCCGGATACGTCTTGCCGAAGCCGGTCGTGGCCGGCGCGCGGTCGACGAGCTTGGCGAGCCCCAAAGGCGCCAGCACCGCTTCGTAGAAAGAGGTGCTCGCGCCCAAATCGGATACCGCGATGGAGACGTGGTCGATCATGGCGCAATCCGATCAGGATCGTGGGCCGCGCGCAAGCGGGCGCACCTTTCTACCGTCACGCAACTGCGGCATGGTGCGGCGGGGAGAGCGTTCGTGAGCAGCGACAAGGACAGCGCCTGGGCGCGGGTGACGGGCAAGGGCATCTACCCGGTCGAATATGCGCGTTGGCTGCTGACGCCGTGGCGCCGTCTGATCTCGCCGCCGTCGATGATCGTCAAGCGGCTCGGGCTCAAGCCAACCGATCGCGTGCTCGAGATCGGCTGCGGCCCCGGCTATTTCAGCCCCACCGTCGCGCGCACGCTGCGCCAGGGCCATCTCACCATTTTCGATTTCCAGGACGGCATGCTCGACATCGCGGAGACGCGGCTGAAAGCAGGCGGGCTTTCGAACTATACGCGCCAGCAGGGCGACGCGAAGGCGCTGCCCTTCGCCGATGCAAGCTTCGATGCCGCCTTCATGGTGACGGTGCTGGGCGAGGTGGGCGATCCCGATGCCGCGCTGAAAGAAGCGCGGCGCGTGCTCAAGCCGGGCGGGCGCTTGTCCGTGACCGAGATGTTCGGCGATCCCGACCGCATCGCGTTCGAGGAATTGCGAGCGCGCGCGGCCGCGGCGGGTTTGGTGTTCGAAAGGCGATTCGGCCCGGGCTTTTTCTACACGGCGAATTTCTCGAAGCCTTAGCGCGGCGCTGCGGGCATTTCCACAACCGCAATTTTTCGCGACGCTGCGAAATTCGAAGTGCCTCGCGGACATAATTCTCCCGAGGAGCATTTGGCGGTTTTGATTTCGACCGCGATTCCCGCGGCGTTTATCCGCCGCGCTGGCGACAGATAATTGTTCTTCGATTCCCCCCACCCCTGCGCATGTGGCGCAGTGTTGTTCCAGCTTCTCCGGGAGAAGCCGGTCAGGGCGAGGGGCTGGTACTTCGCTTCATGTCGATCTCCATCGTTGTTGCAGAAAGAGATTCACGCAGAGGCGCAGAGACGTGGAGGTCTCGCTCTTCCGCCGCATTTCGCGTGATCGGCG
>DATIZS010000251.1:0-2302 GCA_035516955.1 Rhizomicrobium sp. | reverse complement strand
TGTGCGCCAACCTGACGAATGAGATAGGGACCGCGGCCGAAACTGTGCACGGCTTCCTCCGCAGCATCCTGGAAATTCGCGTGAACGCAGATGAGATCGCCGTCGCGTATCACGACCCATTTTCCGAAATGCCGCGCTTCGAGCGCCGGCAACATCTTTTCGTATGCCAAAATTTCGGCGTCTAGCTGGGTCATGATTGCGCAGTCCGAATCCACGAACGAATCATAATCGTCAATCCTGCCGATGTCAGTAATCGCGGTCGCGGATAATTGTGCGTCAGATGGCCTGTAAGCCGGGTTCTGTGCTCGCGTGAGCGAGCGATGGCCATTCCTCTGGGACGGCGATTGCTCGCCGCCTCGCGCGACCGACCCGGACGGCGATGCGGAAACGCATCAATTGCCGTCCCTATTTGGTCTTGCTCCCGGTGGGGCTTGCCATGCCGCCTCTGTTGCCAGAGACGCGGTGCGCTCTTACCGCACCATTTCAACCTTGCCGCGGCTTTAGGCCGGTAGGCGGTGTCATTTCTGTGGCGCTATCCCTGGGGTCGCCCCCGGCGGATGTTATCCGTCACCGTGTTTCCGTGGAGCCCGGACTTTCCTCCAGTCCTTCTTTCGAAAGACCAGCGGCCATCCGGCCATCTGACGCAAAGATATTCTACACGGTTTCGAGTTGCGCGAGCAATGCCGCAAGCCTGCGCTTGGTCTCGGCATCGGCGATACCGTCCACGCGGCTCGGACGGTAATGGCGCTGAAACGCGGTGACGACTTTTTCCAGCGGCACATCGTTCACGCCATAGCCGAAACCGGCGAGCGCGCTTTCGACCGATTGGCCGAGCGCCATGCCGCCGTCATGCGGCCAAAGCCCGATGCCGAAATCGGCGAGCTGCGCCCAGGAAAACAATTCGCCGGGATCGGATTTGCGCGCCGGCGCGACATCGGAATGGCCGAGCACGCGATGGGGCGGAATCGGATGGCGCGCAAGGATGCCGCTCGCCAGATCGATCAGCGCCGCCATTTGCTCTTCCGGAAACGGCTGATAGCCGAATTCATGGCCCGGGTTAACGAGCTCGATCCCGATGGAGCGCGCATTGATGTCGCGCTCGCCCGCCCAATAGGAGACGCCCGCATGCCAGGCGCGGCGCTCCTCGGGCACATGGGCATAGATGGTTCCGTCGCGGTCGATGGTGTAATGCGCCGAAACCCGCGCCGCCGGATCGCACAGCCGCGACAGCGCATCCTCGGCCGTTTTCATGCCGGTGTAATGCAGCACGAGAATATCGATCGGCCCGCCATGGGGCCGCGCGTCCTGGTTTGGGGAGGGACGTTCGATCATACGAATATCTTATACGCCACCATTTCGCCATTTGCGCGCTTGAGCATGAATTCGGAGCCTTTTTCGTGCTCCTCCATCAGCGCCTCGAAAACGCGCAGGGCATTGCGGATCACTTCGGCATAGGAGGCCGCTTCGGTATGTTCCTTGAGACGCTGCAACCGCTCCATCGCCTGGGGCGGCATTTCGAGCTGCACGCGCGTGGTCGTGCGCTCGCCCGATTCCATCGCATCGGCGGCGGCGCGCATGGCCTCGGCGGCGATGCCGCTGTAAGGCTTGCGATAGCGCCGGCTCATGAAGCCTCTTGCGGCGGTGGCGGTTGCGAAGGTTGGGAAGGCTGCGCCTGCGGACGCGCTGCGGGCTGCGCGTCGATATCGTAATCGCATCCGCTATAGGCATGGCGGTGGTGGCGGTGGAAGATGAAGAACCACGCGCCCGCCGCCAGCGCCAGGAACAGAAGCGGCGCGCGGAAGATCTCCGAGATCAGCGCGATCACCAGCACGATTCCCAGAATGCGCAGCACGCCATAGCCGAACGGCCAATAGGCGCGATAGCGCCAGCGCGCATCGCGATAGGCTTCGTATTCGGGACCGAACGTATCGCGCGCGGCATCGCGCACTTTCTGCTTGAAGGCGCGTCTGCGGGCGCGCCATTCGTCGCGGCGCTGCTGCCATTCCTCGCGCTCGTGACGCCATTGCTCGCGCTTTGCGCGCCATTCGTCGCGCCGGCGCTTCCAGGCTTCGAATTCGGCGCGGTCGTCGCCGCTGCCGCCGCCATCGTCGACGGGGAAATCCTCGCCCACGCCTACGCCGAGCTTGCTCATCGCCGATCCTCCGGAGCAATTTCGATAATCAATATATCATCAAAGAACACTCATTCAAGGGGCGGAGTATTCGTTTTTCGGATTTTGGCTACCCCCCCTCCCCCCTCCGGCCTGTTCCCAACGAATACAATGGCTTACGGGCACCGCGCC
>DATIZS010000250.1:0-3022 GCA_035516955.1 Rhizomicrobium sp. | reverse complement strand
ACCAGATGCGCCGGGACCTGATCCGGATTGTCGTGGCCTTCGAGCACGCGCTTCACTGCCGCGGCTTTATTCGCTCCCGAGATGAGAAACATGATGCGCGCGCTGTTGTTCATCACCGGCGCGGTCATCGTCACGCGATGACGAATTTTGTCCTCGACCTCGACCGGCACCACGAGGCGGTGCTCTTCGTGCAGCTCCGGAATGCCGGGAAACAGCGAGAGCATATGGCAATTGTCGCCCAGACCCAGCAGCATCAGGTCGAAGCGGGGGAACTGGCCGGCGCTCAATTTGAAATTCTTGCGCAGCTCCTCTTCATATTCGCGCGCGCAGTCGGCCGGCTTGTCCTCGCCACGGATGCGATGAATCTGCTCAGGATTCAGCTTGAGCTTGCTCAGCATCGTACGATTCGCCATCCCGTAGTTGCTCGATGGATCTGTCGGTGGGACGCATCGATCGTCGCCCCAGTAGAACTGCACTTCCTTCCAATCGACGCTCAGCTCGAAGCGCGTCGCCAGCAGCTCATAGGTCTTCGCAGGAGTGGTGCCGCCAGTGAGCGCGAGGGTGAACTCGCCGTGCATGCAGATCGCTTCACCGGCTATATGCGCGATTTCTTCGGCGGCGCGTGTGAAGAGACTATCCGCATTGTCCAGGACGATGATTTGCCGTTCGCTCATTATAATATTTCCCTCGACTCCGCTGCGCTCCGCCTCGGGAGCGCCTGCGGCGCGGCGCTACGCGCCCACTTCGTGCCTCACTCGAATGCTTCGTGCTGAAATAATGTTCCCTCGACTCCGCTACGCTCCGCCTCGCTTCAATTTCGATTCGGCCCTCAGACAGCCCGAATCGGCTTCGCGGCGCCTGCGGCGCGATGCTACGCGCCCACTTCGTGTCCCGCGCGAAGCTTCATGCGAATAAGAATAAATTACCGATAAAACGAAGCGCTGCGCCAGAGCAATCTCGTGGCGCAGCGCAAATTTGAGAAATCGGCGCGCAGCTATTTCGCCGCGCGTTGCTCTCCGGCCTTGATGCGATCGCTATGTTTCTTGGTCGCCGCCA
Organism: Rhizomicrobium sp.; assembly: GCA_035516955.1. GTDB lineage: Bacteria > Pseudomonadota > Alphaproteobacteria > Micropepsales > Micropepsaceae > Rhizomicrobium. The sequence continues at coordinate 1,966 of DATIZS010000250.1, read as the reverse complement.
TTAAATCCTCGAAGGACTTCTTGAACAGCGCCACGCCTTCGTTCTGCAGCTCCTCGCCCACATCCATCAAATCGACGCCGGCCGCCTTCAGCTTGCTCACGGCGGTGCGCGCCTCATCGAGATGCGACTCCAGCGTCGCAGCCGCCTTACCATGCGCGCGGAACGCATCCATCGTCGCAGGAGGCATGGTATTGACGGTGTCCATCCCGATGAGCTCATCGACGTACTTCACGTCGCTGTAGTGCGCGGTGTCTTTGGTGCCGGTGGAAGCCCACAGCAGCCACTGAGTGCGTGCGCCCTTGGCCTTCATCGCGGCGAAGCGCTGACCGAGGAAGAGTTCCTTGTAGCGCTGATAGACCACGCGGCTGTTGGCGACCGCCGCGGTACCCTTGAGCGCCGCCAGTGCCGGATCGTTCTTCTGCTTCAGCTTGTCATCGATCTTCTTGTCAACCAGCGTTTCGACGCGGCTGACAAAGAAGCTCGCGACCGAGAAAATTTTGTCGACGGCGCCGCCACTTGCGGCGCGCTTCTCGATGCCCTTGATGTAGGCCTCGGCGACGTTGTCGTAGTGCTTCATCGAGAACATCAGGGTGACGTTGACGTTGATTCCTTCGGAAATCAGCGTCGTGATCGCCGGCAGACCCTCCGGCGTCGAGGGCACCTTGATCATCACGTTGGGCCTTGCGATGCGTTTCCAATAGCGCCGCGCCGCATCGATGGTGCCCTGGGTGTCGTTGGCCAACTCCGGCGAAACTTCGTAGCTGACGTAGCCGTGCTTGCTGTTGCTCGAATCGTACAGCGGGCGCATCACGTCGCAAGCGCTCTGGATATCCTGGATGGTCAGCGCTTCATAAATCTCGTCGACGTTTTTGCCCTGCGCGACGAGCTGCTCGAACTGCGTGTCGTAGTCATTGGAGCCGTCGATAGCCTTTTCGAAGATGGTCGGGTTCGAGGTCATGCCCTTGAGCCCGTCTTCGGCCAGCATCCGCTTCATTTCCGGAGACGAGAGCAGCGTGCGTCGAATGAAATCCAGCCACGGGCTCTGACCGAATTTCTCGAGTTGCTTGAGTGGATTGTCCGCCATGGTATTTCTCCCCGAGGCCGCCTGACGCCGCCTCTCAGCTTCTTTTCCGGTTATTTCGCTGCAATCAGTTTCTCTGCGCGTTTGACCACATTCTCGACCGTGAATCCGAAGTGCGGCGCCAAATCCTTGTACGGCGCCGATTCGCCGAAGGTGGTCATCCCGATCATGTCACCGCTCGGCCCGATATACCTATACCAGCTCATCGGCGCGCCCGCCTCGATCGCCAGCCGCTTCCAGTTGTTCGGCGGCAACACCGAATCGCGATAGGCCTGGCTCTGGCGTTGGAAGATCTCCATCGACGGCATGCTGACGACGCGCACCGCATGGCCCTTCTTTTCGAGCTCCGGTTTCGCCTCGCTCGCGAAGTGCAATTCGGCGCCGGTCGCGATGAGAATGACATCCGGCGTCTTGCCTTTGGTCTCGCTTAGAATGTATGCGCCCTTATGCAATTCGCTCGCGGGCGCCATGTCGGTGCGATCGAGCGTGGGTACATTTTGGCGGCTGAGCACCAGCATGGTCGGGCCGTCGCGATGCAGAATTGCGGCGCGCCATGCCTCTCGCGCTTCGTTCGCATCGCCGGGGCGAATCAGAGTCATGTTCGGGATGGCTCGCACCGCGGTGAGATGCTCGACGGCCTGATGGGTTGGGCCATCTTCGCCGAGGCCGATCGAGTCATGGGTGAAGACCCAAATCACGTGCAGCTTCATCAGACAGCTGAGGCGAATCGAGCCGCGCGCGTAATCGGTGAAACAAAAGAAACTCGAGCCGTAGGGAATGAAAGCGCCGCTATGTGCCATGCCGTTCAGTGCGGCGCACATGCCATGCTCGCGCACCCCGAACTTGAGGTTACGGCCCGCGTAGTTGCCCTTCTCGAACTCCTTG
>DATIZS010000249.1:0-4593 GCA_035516955.1 Rhizomicrobium sp. | reverse complement strand
GAAAGAGGTCTTTGCCGAAATCGATCGTCTCGTTCAGGGCCGCTTTATGGAAGAAGGCCGCGACCAGCCACCGATGCCGCCTGACGACGATCTGGACTCCTTCGATTGATCATCCACCTCGATACAAATACGGCGATTGGTCTTCTCAACGGAAAACCGGAATCGCACAGGGACGAATATGAACGCGCCCGTGCTTCGGACGACGTATTTGTATCTTCGATAGTTGTATTCGAGCTCTGGTATGGCGTAGCGCATAGCGCCCGCTTCGAACAGAATGCCGGTGCGTTGCGCAAGTTTCTCGGAACCCTAAGTGATGTTCTTCCATTCACGGACGAAGATGCCGCCCTGGCCGGAGATATTCGCGCGACGCTGAGAAAGGCGGGGACGCCGATCGGTCCCTACGATCTCTTGATTGCCGCACAAGCAGTGCGCAACAGCGCAACGCTAGTAACCGCAAATACCGTTGAATTCGCGCGCGTGCCGGGACTTCAATGGCAGGAGTGGCCGAAGTCCTAACTTTTCGCCATCTTCTCCAGCAGCTTCTCGTCCAGCGCGCCTTCGCGCATCTTGCCGTTGATGACGAAGGCGGGCGTGCCGTCGATCTTGGCGGCGTCGGCGAGCTTGTGGACGGCGTCGATCTCGCTGTCGATGGCGGGATCCTTCATGTCGGATTCGAGCTTGGCGATGTCGAGGCCGCTCTTCTTGGCCACATCCATCACCGCTTTTTCGTCGACATAGTCCTTCTCGCTCATCAGCGCGAAATGGAAGGCGACGTATTTGCCCGGCTGCTTGCGCGCGGCGATCGCGGCATGCGCGGCCGCCACCGAATCCGCGCCCTTGATGGGGAATTCGATGAAGGCGAAGCGGGTATCGTTCTTGTGCTTCTCATAGAATTTCTTCAGCGCCGGAACGGAGGCGCGGCAATAGGGGCAGTTGTAGTCGAAGAATTCCACCACGGTGGATTTGGCGTTGGCGGGCCCGGTGATGAAGGCGAGCCTGGGATCGAAGAACGCCTTGACGCCCAGCTTGTCGGTGGCTGCCTGGCGTTCCTTCTCGGTCTTGGCCTCCTGCTCGGCCTGAAGATTGTTCGTCATGTCCACCAGGATGTCCGGGTGGGAGACGAGATAATCGTGGATGGTCTGTTCGGTCGCCTGCTTGTTGAGCGGCAGAAGGCCCGCCCAGCCGAATTCGAAGATCATGGCGAGCGCCAAGAGCGCGCCGGCCAGCGAACTGGCCGCGATGATCCGCCAATCCCGTTTCATGGAGCCTCGCGCTTTATTGCCCGGCCTGCTGTTCTTTTTCTTCCTGCGGCACGGCGATCAGGATGTCGTTGGCGCGTTCCCAATCGGGCGTTCCTTTCGTGAGACTCGCTTCGGCGCGGCGGGCGAACTGGGCCGCCATCGGCATCGCGCCGGCCGAATAATAGCGCTCGGCGGTGGAAAGGTCAGCCATGGGCTGATTGCCCAGCGTGCTATAGGCCTGGGCGGCCTCGTACCAGCCGAAGGTGTTGTCGTTTTCCTGCTGGAGGGCGACGTTGAGATTGTCGAGCGCGGGCTTGGCGTAGGCGGGCCGCTCGGTCGCGAGCTCGGCCGCGGCCAGCGAAATGCGCAAGAGCGGCGCGTCGGGCAGAAGGTTCACCGCCGTCTGATAGGGCGCAATGCCTTTCTCGGGCTGGCTCATATCGACATAGATCTGTCCCTGCACTTCCCAGAAATAGGGATTCTTCGGCTCCTGCTGGACGAGGCTTTCGATTTCGGACAGCGCCAGTTTGAGATCGGGCATGCGGAAATAGGCCATGGCGCGGGCATAGCGCGCCTCTTCGCTGGTGTCACTCGGCGGATAGCGCGTCAGCACCGTAGCGGGATCGGAGAGATAGCCCGCGAGCTTGGCCTGGATCATGTGGAATTCGTGGAGCGCTTCGGGGCTGTCCTTCACGTCGCGATAGGGCGAGGCATCCACAAGCTGCTGCAGAAGATCGATGCGTTCGCGCGAAGCGGGATGGCTCATATAGAGCGGATCCATCTTCATGCCCGCTTCTTCATGGGCGAATTTCTCGAACACTTCGAGCATACCGCGGCCCGATTGATGGGTCTCGCGCAGGAAACGCTGGCCCATCTGGTCGGCGGTTGCTTCCTGCACACGGCTGAAGCTCATGAACTGCGACTGCGCCGCCTGCTGGCCCATCATGATTGCGCCCATGCCCGCATCGCCCGCGCCCGCAATCATCGCGGCAATACCCACCGCCATGCCGATCAGCATCGGGATCGAGGCCTTCTGCACCGCCGCCGTGTCGCGGATGAGATGGCCGCCCGCGATATGGCCGGTTTCATGGGCCATCACGCCGATCACCTGATTGGGCGTTTTCAACTGCATGAGAAGGCCGGTGTTGATGAAGATGTTCTGGCCTTCGGCGACGAAGGCGTTAATCGAGGGATCGTTGACGATGTAGATCTTCACCGCCGCGGGATCGAGGCCGGCCACTTTCAGGATCGGGTCTTCGTAGGAATGCAGCACGCGCTCGATCTCGGTATCGCGGATGAGCGACAAAGGCTGCGCCGATGCGGGCGCGATGCCCGCCGCGAGGAACGTGAAGAACGGCGCGAGAAACAGGACCGCGCGGGTGATGCGCTGGGCGAAAGACACGGCTGGAATTCTCCTAGAGGGCGCCCTCCCGGCGGCAAAACCTACGTTCGCGCGTGCGCGAGGTCAACGCTGGCGGGATGCTTAACGGGCCCGCGAAACGGCGCGTTTGGCCGCGCCGTTCCTTACGAGATGTTCATCGAGCAGCGCGCGCCCGGCCTGCGTGATGCGCACGACCGCCTCGCCGTTCTCGAAGCCCCGCGTCACCAGCCCGCGATCGTTCGCCTCTTCCCAGACGGGCAGGCGCGGACAAGAGGTGCGCCAGGCGTCCATCGTCTCGGCGTAAGTCTTCGTGCCCGTGGCCACATGGGCGAGGAGATCGAGGATCAGGGCTTCGACCGCTTCGCTCAATCGCGCCGGAACGCTTTCTGCCACCAGCCCTTGCGCGCGGGCTGATCGGGCTCGGGACGCATCGGCGCGGGCTCGGCGATGGCGGGCTTGGGTTCCTCGCGCGCGACGGGCGCGGGCGGCGCCCGGTCGAGCGGCGGCGCGGCGCGTTCGGCGAACGACCAGCTCGGCGTCGAAGGCGCATTGGGCAGCACGCCGAAAGCGGGCGCGGGCGTCTCGGCTTCGGCCACTTGCTCGAGCACCGCTTCGCTGCCGCTGTCGCGCGGAGGCGAAATCTGCGCCGGCGCATTGCCGAATTGCTGATGATGCTCGCCGCCGCGTCCTCTGCGTCCGCGGCGACGGCGCCTGCGTCTGCGGCCGCCTTCGCCGTCATTCTGCTGCGGCTGCGGCTGGTGACGCGGCTCGGCTTCGCCGAATTCGACATTGCCGTTTTCCTGGCCGTGATAATCGAGCTGGCCATGCGTGGGCGGGATGGATTCCTGCATCGTGCCCATGCCGTTGGCGCGGTCGTGTCCACCGCGCCGCCGGCGTCTGCGGCGCCGTCGTCCGCCGCCTTCGCCTTGCGGCTGCCGCTGAGCCTGCTGCTCGGCGATCTCTTCGGCCTCTTCCTCTTCTTCCTCCTCGACGATCTCCGGCTCTTCCTCCTCGATTTCCGGCATGGCTTCGACCGGCGCGGGCAGCCTGGGCTTTTCGTCGGGCGATTTCTGCTGCGTGCGCTCGATCTCGAAATGGCCGGCGGGCAGGCCGGTCTCGGGCTCGAAGCTGATCGTCATGCCGTAATCGGTTTCGATGCGCGCGAGCTCGCGGCGTTTCTGGTTGAGCGTGTAGATCGCCACATCCTGCGCCACATGCACGGCAACCGCCGAGGCTTTCTGGCGCTGGGCTTCTTCTTCCAGCGCCCGCAAGACGCGCAGCGCGGTCGATTCCACCGAACGCACGATGCCTTGTCCGGCGCAATGCGGGCAGGGGACCGTCGAGCCCGCGATGACGCCCGCGCGCAAACGCTGGCGCGACATTTCGAGCAGGCCGAACTGGCTGATCTTGCCGATCTGGATGCGCGCGCGATCGTTCTTCACGCAATCGCGCAGGCGCTTTTCGACGTTGCGGTCGTTCCTCTGATCCTCCATGTCGATGAAATCGATCACGATGAGGCCTGCGAGATCGCGAAGCCGCAACTGGCGCGAGATTTCCTCCGCCGCTTCGAGATTGGTCTTGTAGGCGGTGTCCTCGATATTGTGCTCGCGCGTGGCGCGGCCGGAATTGACGTCGATGGAGACGAGCGCCTCGGTCTGGTTGATGACGATATAGCCGCCCGATCTCAGCGTCACCGTCGGCGAGAACATCGCGTCGAGTTGGGCCTCGATGTGCTGGCGCTGGAAGAGCGGCACGCTTTCCCGGTAGAGCTTCACGTTCTTGGCGTGGCTCGGCATCAGCATGCGCATGAATTCCTTGGCGTTCTTGTAGCCGTCCTCGCCCTCCACCACGATCTCGCCCACGTCCTTGTTGTAGAGATCGCGGATGGCGCGCTTGATGAGGTCGCCTTCCTCATAGACGCAGGCCGGCGCATTGGATTTCAGCGTCAGCTCGCGGATCTGGTCCCACATG
>DATIZS010000248.1:0-2061 GCA_035516955.1 Rhizomicrobium sp. | reverse complement strand
TGACAAAACCGACATCAATCCGCGCGTCCCAAGCCCTTTGCCTGACAGGCATTTTCGGGCTTAGACTGGCTCAAACGCTGGGAGGCGGCATGCGCGCTTTCGTGTTGGCTTTGGTAGCCGGGCTGTTCGTTTCGGGGGCGGCCGAGGCGCAGCTTTTCACCCACGAATATCACGGCCGCGACGCGGGCTGGCTGGTGCTTTCCGTCTCCAGCAACAAGGACTCCAACGCCGATCCCATCACCCTCTTCTACGACGAGGTCAATGGCAGCGACCACGGCTCGCTCCAGTTCTCGCGGCCGGACTGGACGGATCTGTCCTTCGGCAGCGCCGATTTCCACGCGGGCGAGGAGGTGGGCGACGTGATCGTCCGCTCGCTGCATCCGGGCGAATACCAGCTCGATTCCTTCCTCACCCGCATGGGCGGCAAGAATTTCGGCGACACCTTCCGCGTCCCCTTCGAGATCCGCCCCGGCCAGACCACCTATCTCGGCAATTTCCGCTTCGTCTCGGCGCATGAGAAGGGCTTCGTCGGCTATCTGCGCGCGCGGGATTTCTACTTCGTCATCCGCAATTTCGCCCGCCGCGACATCGGCATCGCCGACCACAAGGACCATCCCCCGCGCGGGCGCGTGACGGTGGCGCTGCCCGACCTGCTCGCGGTTAACAGCCCGTTATTCCCGCTGCCCGACGAACAGACCGCGGGCCACTAGCCCCGGACGCCCGATTCTTCTTTATAATGAGTCGCATGACGGCTCCGTCGCTCGGCATCCCGGAAGCGGTGCGCGGCATCGCGCAACTGGCGCGTCCGCGCAAGCGCAAGCTCATGCGCCAGACCGAGCTCGTCGAGCGCGTGAAGGCCTATGACCCGAACGTCGACGAAGGGCTGCTCAACAAGGCCTACGTCTATGCCATGACGGCGCATGGCAAGCAGTTCCGCGCCTCGGGCGATCCCTATTTCACCCATCCGCTGGAAGTCGCCGCGATCCTCACCGAATTGAAGCTCGATGCGGCGACCATCGTGACCGCGCTGCTGCACGACACGGTGGAGGACACCTACGTCACCATCGACGACGTGCGCGAGAATTTCGGCGACGAGATCGCGAACCTCGTGGATGGCGTGACCAAGCTCTCCAAGCTGGAGCTTTTCTCCGAGCGCACCAAGCAGGCCGAGAATTTCCGCAAATTGATGCTGGCGATGTCGAACGACATCCGCGTGCTGCTGGTCAAGCTCGCCGACCGGCTGCACAATATGCGCACGCTGAATTACATCAAGAATCCGGAAAAGCGCGGGCGCATCGCGCAGGAAACCTTCGACATCTATGCGCCGCTGGCGGGGCGCATCGGCATGCAGAACATGCGCGAGGAGCTGGAAGACCTCGCCTTCGCGGAACTCGAGCCCGAGGCGCGGAATTCCATCGTCACGCGGCTCGATCGTCTGACCGCCGCTTCGGGCGACCGCGTCACGCGCATCGCCGACCAATTGAAGCGCAAGCTCGCCGAGAACGGCATCGAAGCCTGGGTCGATGGGCGCGCCAAACGCCCCTATTCGATCTGGCGCAAAATGAAGGACAAGCAGCTCAATTTCGAGCAGCTCTCCGACATCCTCGCCTTTCGCGTGATCGTGTCGACGCCCGCCGATTGCTATCGTGCGCTTGGCGTCTTGCACACCAATTGGCGCATGGTGCCGGAGCGCTTCAAGGATTTCATTTCGAATCCGAAAACCAACGGTTACCGCTCGATCCACACCACCGTCATCGGGCCCGAGACGCAGCGCGTGGAAGTGCAGATCCGCACCCAGGAGATGCACGATATCGCCGAGCGCGGCGTCGCCGCCCATTGGCGCTATCGCGAGCATGTCGACGAACGCGAAACCGGGCGCGATGCGGCGCTCGAATGGTTGCGCGACATGGTCGATATTCTGGAGCGCGGGGATTCGGCGGAAGAATTCCTCGAACATTCCCGACTCAACATGTACCAGGATCAGGTGTTCTGCTTTACGCCGAAAGGGGACCTGATCTCGCTGCCGCGCGGCGCCACACCCATCGACTTCGCCTATACGGT
>DATIZS010000247.1:0-5701 GCA_035516955.1 Rhizomicrobium sp. | reverse complement strand
CGGATATTTCCGACGCCGAAACCAACGCGAAGACCGACAAAGGCAGTTTGCGCAACCAGGCGAGCGCCTTCAACGGCTGCTGCGCGGTCTATGCGCCGCGTTATCGCCAGATGACGTTCGGCGGATTCCTGGAGCCGTCAGCGGATTCGAAAGCGGCGATGGATCTCGCCTATTCGGACGTGAAGCGCGCGTTCCAATTTTATCTCGCCCATTACAATCACGGCCGGCCCTTCATCATCGCCTCCCACAGCCAGGGCTCGCGCCACGCCAAGCGGCTGGTGCAGGACGTGGTCGACGGCTCGCCGCTGATGAAGCAATTCGTCGCGGCTTACATCGTCGGCAATTGGCTGGACGAAAACTGGTTCAAATCGCTGAAGGACGTGAAGCTGTGCGAGCGCGCCGGCGATACGGGCTGCGTCGTGACATGGAGTTCGCTCGATGACGGCGCGGACGCGCAACAGCAGCGCGAGGATTTCGTCTCGCGTTCGGGTCTGCCCGCGGACGATGCGTCGCACGAATATGTCTGCACCAATCCGCTGACCTGGACGACGGCGGATGTGCTGGCGCCGGCGAGCGACGATCTCGGCGGCTGGGTCTATGGCGGGGGCGATGCGCCGCGCCCCCCCGATCCGCATCTGGTGAGCATGCGCTGCGACGACGGCGCGCTGTTCGTCAGCCGCCCGGACGACTGGATCTACCGCGCCAAGATGCTGCCCGGCGGGAATTATCACGATTACGATTACCAGCTCGCCTATATGAACATCCGCGAGAATGCGAAAGCGCGGGTGGGGGCGTTTTTGAAAAACAATATCCAAAAATAGTTCCGTCATCGCCCGCTTCATGCGGGCGATCCACTTTTTATTTGAAAAATGGATGGCCCGGATAAACCGGGCCATGACGAAGTGGAGAAAATCGGAAAGCAGAAATCACATCTGCATCGTCCACCCCTCCACACCCATCGCCGCCTGACGCACGGCTTCGGTGAGGGTGGGATGCGCGTGGGACGTGCGCGCGATGTCTTCGCTAGCCGCGCCGATCTCGATGGCAAACGCCGCTTCCTGGATGAGATTGCCCGCTTCCGCGCCGATGATGTGCACGCCGAGCACGCGGTCGGTCTTGGCGTCGGCCAGAACTTTCGCGAAGCCCTCGGTCGCGGCGATGGTTTTGGCGCGCGCATTGGCGGTGAAAGGGAATTTGCCGGCCTTGTAGGCGATGCCGGCCGCTTTCAATTCCTCTTCCGTCTTGCCGACGCTCGCCACTTCCGGCGATGTGTAAACCACCGCAGGGATCGCGTCGTAATTCACATGCCCCGCGCGGCCCGCAATGATTTCGATGCAAGCGACCGCTTCATCCTCGGCCTTGTGCGCGAGCATCGCGCCTTCGCGCGCGTCGCCGATGGCCCAGATGCCGGCGACGCCGGTCCTGAAACGATCGTCGGTCACGATGCGCCCGCGCTTGTCGAGCGCGACATCGGTGTTTGCAAGGCCGAGATTGCCGGTGAACGGCTTGCGGCCGATGGAGACGAGCATCACATCGGCTTCGATGACGCTGTCCGCGCCGCCGGCCGCCGGCTCGGTCATCACGCGCAACACGTCGCCCTTCTTGTCCACGCCGATCACTTTGGTGGAAAGCTGGAACGTCATGCCCTGGCGCGACAGGATGCGCTGGAATTGCTTGGCCACTTCGCCGTCGAGGCCCGGCGTGATGCGATCGAGGAATTCGACCACCGTCACTTCGCTGCCGAGCCTGCGCCATACCGAGCCCAATTCGAGCCCGATATAGCCGCCGCCGACCACCAGCAGACGTTTCGGCACGCTCGTCAGCGACAGCGCGCCGGTAGAGGACACGATTTGCTTTTCGTCGATCTTGATGCCGGGCAGGTCCATCACGTCGGAGCCCGTCGCGATCACGATGTTCTTGGCCGAAAGCGTGCGCGTCGAACCGTCCGCGAGTTTCACTTCGACCTTGCCGGGGCTCGCAATGCGCGCTTCGCCCATGATGGCTTCCGATTTGTTCTTCTTGAGCAGGAATTCGACGCCCTTGGTGAGCTCTCCCACCACTTTGGTCTTGTGTGTCATCATGCCGGCAAGATCCAATTCCACGCTCGTCTTCACGCCGAGTTTGGGCAGATGATTCTTCGCTTCGTCGAACAGATGGCTCGTATGCAGCAGCGCCTTGGACGGGATGCAGCCGATGTTGAGGCAGGTGCCGCCGAAGGCGCCGCGTTTGTCGATGCAGGCGCTGGTCATGCCGAGCTGGCCCGCGCGGATCGCAGCGTTATACCCGCCGGGACCTCCGCCGATGACGACGACGTCGAATGAATCAGCCATGTCAGATATCCAAGAGCAAACGCTGCGGGTCTTCGAGGTTTTCCTTCACGCGCACAAGGAACGTCACCGCTTCGCGGCCGTCGACCAGCCGGTGATCGTAAGATAGCGCCAGATACATCATCGGGCGGATTTCCACCTTGCCCTCGATCGCCACTGGCCGCTGCTGGATCTTGTGCATGCCCAGGATGCCCGATTGCGGCGAGTTCAGGATCGGCGTCGACATCAGCGAGCCGAACACGCCGCCGTTCGAAATGGTGAAGGTGCCGCCCTGCAATTCTTCGAGCTTCAGATGGCCGTCGCGCGCGCGCAATCCGAAATCGTTGATCGCCGCTTCGATCTGCGCCAACGAAAGCTGATCGGCATCGCGCACCACCGGCACCACCAGCCCCTTCTCGGTCGAGACGGCCACGCCGATGTCGTAGTAATTCTTGTAGATGATGTCGTTGCCTTCGATCTCGGCATTGACGTTGGGCAGTTCCTTCAGCGCCGCAATACACGCCTTGACGAAAAAGCCCATGAAGCCGAGGCGCACGCCATGCTTCTTCTCGAAGCTGTCCTTGTATTCGGCGCGCAGCCGCATCACATGGCTCATATCGACTTCGTTGAAGGTCGTGAGCTGGGCGGCGGTGTTCTGCGATTCCTTGAGCCGCATCGCGATGGTGCGGCGAAGCCGGCTCATCGCCACGCGTTCCTCGCGCGCTGCGTTGGCGCGCGGGCCGGAGGGCATGGAGACGGGTTGCGGCTGCCGCGCGCGCGCTTCGAGCGCGGCCAGCATGTCGCCTTTCACCACGCGGCCATCCTTGCCGGTGCCTTGCACCTGTGCCGGACTCAATCCGGTTTCCTCGGCGATGCGGCGCACCGACGGCATCAGCGGTTCGGCGATGGCTTTCGGCGACGGTGCGGCAGCGGGTTTCGGTGCGGGCGTGGGAGCAGGTTTCGCTGCGGGTGCCGGTGCCGCCGCTTTCGGCGCCGCGCCTGCTTTTCCTTCCGCGATCGCGCCCAGAATGGTGCCGACCTGAACGGTCGCGCCTTCCTTGACCGCGATGGATTCGATGGCGCCGTCGGCGGGCGCAGGAACCTCGACCGTCACCTTGTCGGTTTCGAGTTCGAGAAGCGGCTCGTCGCGTTTCACCGCGTCGCCTTCCTTCTTGAACCAGCGCGCGACGGTGGCCTCGGTCACGGACTCGCCCATCGTGGGCACTTTGATTTCGATGCTCATGGGGACTTTCCGGTTAGAGCGTCAGTGCATCGTTGAGGAAGGCTTTCAATTCGCTGGCATGTTCGCTGGCAAGGCCCGCGGCGGTGGAGGCGTATTCCTTGCGCCCCGTATAGCGCGGGCGCCCCTCGCGGCCGAGCTTGGCGAAGGCTTCTTCGAGGCGCGGCTCGACGAAGGTCCAGGCGCCCTGGTTCTTCGGTTCTTCCTGACACCAGCTGATTTCGGCGTTGGGGAAGCGGCGCAGCTCCTGCAGCAGCGCCTGTTCGGGGAAGGGATAAAGCTGTTCGAGGCGCAGGCTCATGATGCGGTTTTCGCCGCGCTTCTCGCGCTCTTCCATCAAATCGAAATAGACCTTTCCGGAGCAGAGGACGACGCGTTTGATCTCGCCATCCGGCACGAGCTTGATCGTGGTGGCGCCGGGAACGCATTCGGCCTGATCCTGGAAGACGCGGTGGAAGCTCGATCCCGGCCCCATATCGGAGAGGAACGAGATCGCGCGCTTGTGGCGCAGTAGCGATTTCGGCGTCATCAGGATGAGCGGTTTGCGGAACTGGCGATGCAATTGCCGGCGCAGGATATGGAAGTAATTCGCCGGCGTCGTGGGGCAGGCGACCTGCATGTTGTCCTGCGCGCAAAGCTGGAGATAACGCTCGAGCCGCGCGCTGGAATGTTCCGGGCCCTGTCCTTCATAGCCATGCGGCAGGAGCATCACGAGCCCGCACATGCGCAGCCACTTCATTTCGCCGGATGCGATGAACTGGTCGATCATCACCTGCGCGCCGTTCGCGAAATCGCCGAATTGCGCTTCCCAGAGCACGAGCGCCTTGGGCTCGGCGGTGGAATAGCCATATTCGAAGCCGACGACCGCTTCTTCCGACAGAAGCGAATCGATCACTTCAAATTCGGCCTGGCCGTCGCGGATGTGATTGAGGGGCACGTAGCGTTCTTCGTTTTCCTGATCGACGAGCACCGAATGGCGCTGGCTGAACGTGCCGCGCGAGGAATCCTGGCCCGACAGGCGCACCGGATAGCCTTCGTCCAGCAGCGTGCCGAAGGCGAGCGCTTCGGCGGTCGACCAATCGAAGCCGCTGCCGGTCTTGAACATCTCGGCCTTGGCCTGCAATTGCCGCGCGATGGTCTTGTGCGCGTTGAAGCCTTCCGGAATCGTGGTGAGCGCGCGGCCCACCATCTGCAATTTCTCGGTCGCGACCGCGCTGTCGCCGCGGCGGTCTCCTTCGGGCGCGATGGCGAATCCCGTCCAGCGGCCGTCGAGCCAGTCGGCGCGATTGGGGCGGTGCGATTTCGAAGCCTCGAATTCCTCGTCCAGCCGCTTGTTGAATGCGTCGATCATCGCGCGCACGTCGCTTTCGCTCAGCGTGCCCTCGCCGACGAGCTTTTTGGAATAGATCTCCAGTGTCGAAGGATGATCCTTGATGGCGCGATACATCAAAGGCTGGGTGAAGGACGGCTCGTCGGTTTCGTTATGGCCGAAGCGGCGATAACAGAACATGTCGATGACGACGTCCTTGTGGAAGAGCTGGCGGAATTCGGCGGCGATGCGCGCGCAATGCACCACCGCTTCCGGATCGTCGCCGTTCACATGGAAGATCGGCGCCTGCACCATCAGCGCCACATCGGACGGGTAGGGCGAGGAGCGCGAATAGATCGGCGCGGTGGTGAATCCGATCTGGTTGTTGACGATGAAATGGATCGTGCCGCCGGTGCGGAAACCCTTGGTGCCGCTCATGGCGAAACATTCCGCGACGATGCCCTGGCCTGCGAACGCCGCATCGCCATGCATCAGAAGCGGCATCACGCTCGCGCGCGATTTGGTGTCGCCCAATTGATATTGCTTGGCGCGCGCCTTGCCGAGCACGACCGGATCGACGGCTTCCAGATGCGACGGGTTCGGCGTCAGCGACAGATGCACCTTGTTCGAATCGAACTCGCGGTCGCTCGATGCGCCCAAATGATATTTCACGTCGCCCGAGCCCTGCACGTCGGCGGGCTTGTAGCTGCCGCCCTGGAATTCGTGGAAGATCTGGCGATAGGGCTTGCTCATCACATTGGCGAGCACGGCGAGCCGACCGCGATGGGGCATGCCGAGCACGATCTCCTTCACGCCGAGCTGGCCGCCGCGCTTGATGATCTGCTC
>DATIZS010000246.1:0-8566 GCA_035516955.1 Rhizomicrobium sp. | reverse complement strand
CATCGCGCCCTGATCGTCGCGCGCGAGCTGGTTGTTGGCGGCGCCCGCGATGACGAGCGCCTTCAGTTTCGGGATCGTTTGTTCGTTCAAAATCGCGCCCAGCGCATTGGGCGACAGCACATCGCAATCGCAGGTGACGATCTCTTCGGGCGAAATGGCGCGCGCGCCGAAGGCATCCTCGGCCTTCTCCACCTTCTCTTCATTGACGTCGCTCACGATCAGCCGCGCGCCTTCTTCGGAGAGGCGCCTGGCGAGGTCCATCCCGACCTTGCCGAGCCCCTGAATGGCAATCGTCAATCCTTTCGTTGAATCCGCGCCGAGGCGATGCTTCACCGCCGCTTTCAATCCGACGAAGACGCCGAGCGCGGTGGGTGGGCCGGAATCGCCACCGGGCTTGCCCGGCTGGTCATAGCCCGCGATGTGTTTGGTGCCGCGCGCGATCACGGGCATGTCGGCGGGAAGCACGCCCACATCCATCGCCGTCACGTAGCGCCCGCCCAGCGTGTTGATCGCATCCGCGTAGGCGAGCAGACGCGCCTCGGTCTTGTCGCGCGCCGGATCGCCGATGATGACCGCCTTGCCGCCGCCGAGCGGCAGATCGGCGATCGCGCTCTTGTAGCTCATGCCGCGCGCGAGACGCAGCACATCGGTCAGCGCCGCATCGCCGTTCGCGTAAGGATAAAAGCGCGTGCCGCCACAGGCCGGCCCCAAAGCCGTCGAGTGAATCGCGATGATGGCGAAGAGGCCCGAGCTCTTGTCGTTGAAAAACGCCACCGCCTCGTGGCCGTCGAAAGCCTGCGACTCGAACACGCTCATCAATCGCACCTTTTTGATAATCCGGCGCACATTAGCCCGCGCCCGCCGCAATGGGGTTGCCAATTCGCGCGAGGAGCCGCAACAGCCATGCCGCAAGCGCGCCGGGTGCGCAAGAAATAATTGCCCGCCGATCGCGCTTTACAGCCATGCGCGGCGGGCTTTCAATTCGTCCATGCAGACGGTCGAAGAGCTCAGGACCAGGCACCCGGAAATCCGCCCCGATTTCACGATCGATCAGCATTGGGAGCGATACGGCGCCGAGGAACATGGCGTGTGGCGCACGCTTTATGAGCATCAGGCGCAGGTGCTGCCGGGCCGCGCCTGCGAGGAATTCCTGGATGGGCTGGCCAAGCTCGGCCTCGTCGCCGATTCGATTCCCGATTTCGAGCGGCTCTCCGACAGGCTCGAAAGCCTGACCGGCTGGCGCATCGTGGCGGTGCCCTCGCTCGTGCCCGACGACATCTTCTTCGATCACCTGGCGAACCGGCGCTTTCCGGCCGGCCAATTCATCCGCAAACCCGAGCAGCTCGATTACATCGAGGAGCCCGACGTGTTCCACGATGTCTTCGGGCATGCGCCGATGCTCGCCCATCCCGTCTTCGCCGATTATATGGAGGCTTACGGCAAGGGCGGAAGCCGTGCGCTCACCCAATTCGGCGCACTCGAGAATCTGGCGCGGCTTTACTGGTACACCGTCGAATTCGGGCTGGTGGAAAAACCGGAAGGCCTGCGCATCTACGGCTCGGGCATCGTGTCGAGCCGCGCCGAATCGATCTATGCCGTGGAAAGCCCCTCGCCCAACCGCATCCATTTCGATCTCGAACGCGTGATGCGCACGGAATACCGCATCGACGATTTCCAGGAGAGCTATTTCGTCATTTCCTCCTTCGAGGAATTGTTCGCCGAGACCTACAAGGATTTCGCATCGCTCTATAGGAAGCTCGAAACTGGCCCAACTTACAAACCCGGCGACGTGCTGGCGAGCGACGATGTCCATCACCGCGGCACGCATTCATATTTGAGTGGAAGCTACGCGGCGGATTAGCCGCCGATGGTCCGGATCACTTCGTCTTCGGTCAGGATCTGCGGCAGCACGCGCGCCGCGCCGCCGCCCGCCGGATAATAAAGATAAAGCGGCACGCCCGGCCGGCCATGCGCCGACAACAGCGCGGTGATCTCCGGATTGCGGTTGGTCCAGTCGGCGATCAGGAAGGCGACGTGCTTTCGCGCGAAGGCGGCGCGCACATCGTCGCCGGACAGCGCCACGCGCTCGTTGACGAGGCAAGTGATGCACCAGGCCGCGGTGGCGTCGACGAAGACGGGCCGGTTCTCTTCGCGCAATTGGGCGAGACGCGACGGCGAATAGGGCTCCGACGGGATGGCGCCGAGCGCTGTGGCATTCGTCGGTTTTCCGTTTCCCGCAAGCGGCACGAGCATGAGCGCCGAACCGAGCGCGAGGATCGCGGCGAATGTGGCCAGAAGCCGCCAACGCTTGTTGGCGTGGCGGCTCGCGCCCCAGGCCCAGGCGGCGAATGCCAGCGCGACCATCGCCGAAAGAATTGCCATCAGGCCGTTCTGATCGGTCTCCTGCGCCAGCACCCAGACGAGCCAGACGGAAGCGGCATACATGGGAAAGGCGAGCGCCTGTCTGAAATGGACCATCCAGCGGCCCGGGCGCGGCAAAGCCGCGAGCAATTTCGGGGAAAGGCCGATCGCGACGAAGGGCGCGGCGAAACCGATGCCGAGCGCGAGGAACACCAGCATCGCGACGCTCCCGCTTTGCGCCAGCGCATAGCCGAGCGCCGCCGCCATGAAGGGCGCGGTGCAGGGCGCGGCGATGGCGACCGCCAGCACGCCGGTGAAGAACGCGCCGGCCGCGCCGCCCTTGCGCGTGAGCGCGTCGCCGCCGGTGATGCCGGCGGGGATCTCGAACACGCCGGAAAGATTGAGTCCGACCGCGAAAATCAGCAGCGCGAAGCACGCCACCGCGACAGGCGATTGCAACTGGAAACCCCAGCCGATCGCCTCGCCGCCCGCGCGCAATGCCACGACCGCGGCGCCGAGGGCGGCAAAACTCAGCACCGCGCCTGCGCCATAAGCGAAGCCTTCGCGCGCGGCTTCGCCCGGATGCTTTCCCGCTTTCGAGGCGATGGCGAGCGCCTTCATCGCCAGCACCGGCAGCACGCAAGGCATGAGATTGAGGATCAATCCGCCGATCAGCGCGAAGAGGAGCGCGAGCGCCAGTCCGATCCCGCCGGTGTTGCCGAAATCGAGCGCAGGCACCGGGCCGGGCGCCGCCTTTATGTCGAGCGCCTTCACCGAACCGTCGCCGGAGGTGAGGACCAGAACGCCGTCAAGCGCATTCTTCAGTTTCGTGCCCGCGGCGAGGCGCAAGCCCACGCCGTCTTTCGTCACCGTCCATGCTTGCGCGGCGCGGCCGATGACCAATCCTTCCGTATACGGAAAAAATGCCGCCGCCTTCGGTTTCGCCGCCGCGAGCGCGGGTGACGCGACGAAGATGTCCAGCGTCGCGCCGTTCTCGAAACGGGCGGGCCATGGCGAAGCCACGGGCAATTTGGCGCGCGCGGCGTCGAATTCGTCCTTGATCGTGGCGTAAGGCGGCGTCGATCGCCCGATCGTCAGCGGCAGCGACATCTGCGCCTCTTCGGGAATGCAGACTTCCTTGCAGACGAGCCAGCTTACCTTCGCATTCAGCGTGACGAGGCCGGGCGCGGCATCGGCGGGCGCCGTCACATGCATCAGGAGCCAGACTGTTCCGTCATAGCCGTAATCCATGATCGGGCCGGTGGGCAGGCGCTTCGGGTATGGCCACTGAAGCGCGCTCGCGCGCCAGCCTTGCGGCAGCGACCAGTCGATGGTGGTCGGCGCGCCGGCCTCGCCGGGATTGCGCCAGTAAGTGTGCCAGCCCGGCGCGATGTTTTCCTCGAGCGCGACAGCGACGGTTTCGCCCGGCGCAATCTCGCCCCGCTCGGCGACGAGGCGGACGCGGACTTTCGCCGGCTCCGCTTGCGCGCCCGCAGGCCCCGCGAAAGCGAGGACGAGAAACAATGCCAGAAGCGCGCGCGCCATCAGGCCGCTATAGCCTCTGGCGCGGCCCGCCGCTAGGGTCGGGCGCGATGAGGCCGTCATGCGCATAACGGGCGGACGCTTTGGCGGGCGCACACTGGCCGCGCCTTCGGACATGCGCGTGCGCCCGACTTCCGACAAAGTGCGCCAGGCGGTGTTCAACATGCTCGCGCATAACAATTGGGGCGCAGGGTTGGACGGCGCGCGGGTGGCGGATTTGTTTGCCGGCACCGGCGCGATGGGGCTCGAGGCGGTGTCGCGGGGCGCATCGTTTTGCCTGTTCGTCGACGATTCCGCCGAGAGCCGCGCACTGATCCGCACCAATGTGGAAGCACTAGGGCTGACCGGCATCACGAAAATCTGGCGGCGCGATGCGACCGATTTGGGGCCCATGTCTCCCGGCGCGGGCGGGCCGTTCGATTATGTTTTTTTGGACCCGCCCTACCGGAAGAATCTGCTCGCCCCTGCCCTTGCGAGCCTGCGCGGCGGCGGATGGCTGGCGGATGGCGCGGTGCTGATTGCCGAATACGCCGAGGATGAGACGATCGACGCGGACGGTTTCGAGAGTCTCGACGAGCGCCTTTATGGCGAGACGCGGGTGGTGACTTTGCGCGAAAGAGTTCTTGCATGAATACGCTGCTGGCGTATGATGCTCCCGAATGCGAATCGTCCGCACGATCCGCTACAGCCGCGATCTCCGAAAGCTGAAGGCATCGGCCGCTGATGTGGAGCGTATGGAGCGGTCGATTGCGGCACGCCCGGAATCCGGTGCGGTCATTCAAGGCCTGAAAGGCGTTCGCAAGGCGCGTTTCAGAATTGGCAATCGCGGAAAAAGCGGCGGTGGTCGTGCGATTTATTATGTGCTGATGGCGAACACGACCATCATCATGATCACAGCCTATGCCAAAGCCGAGAAGAACGATCTTTCGCCGGACGACCGGAAGGCCATCCTGCGTCTATTGGAGGAGTTTGGGATATGACAAGAACGAAGCTCGGTCTGGCGATTGAAGAGGGCCTGCGGGAGGCAATTGCCTGGAAGCGCGGCGAGATCAAATTGCCGGTGCGTACCATCGAGCCCATGCCGCCTGCGCGCGTCAAGGCTATCCGCAAATCGGTGGCCAAGAGCCCGCGCGAATTCGAGCGGCGTTTTGGCGTTCCCGCCCGTACACTCGAAGGTTGGGAACAAGGCAAGAAAG
This sequence comes from Rhizomicrobium sp., assembly GCA_035516955.1. GTDB lineage: Bacteria > Pseudomonadota > Alphaproteobacteria > Micropepsales > Micropepsaceae > Rhizomicrobium. The sequence goes on along the minus strand of DATIZS010000246.1, from coordinate 3,467 downwards.
TGGATGTGGCTGCGCGCGTCTTGCTGACGGTGATCGAAAAGAATCCGGCCGCCGTCGAACGCGCGTTGGACGGCAATAAGCGCTGATTACCGCCGTCCGAACAGCCGCTCGATATCCGCGAGTTTCAGTTCCACATAAGTCGGCCGTCCGTGATTGCATTGGCCGGAATGGGGCGTGGCTTCCATTTCGCGGAGCAGCGCGTTCATTTCCTCGGCGTTGAGCCGGCGGCCGGCGCGCACCGAGGTGTGGCAGGCGAGCGTTCCGGCGACGTCTTCGAGACGTTCTTTCAACGAAAGCGCATTGCCGGTTTCGGCAATGTCGTCGGCGAGGTCGCGCAGCATGGCTTTCACATCCATCTGGCCGAGCATGGCGGGGACTTCGCGCACCAGCACCGCATCGGGGCCGAAGGGCTCGACGACAAGACCGAGTTCAGCGAGTTCTTCGGCGCGCGCCGAAACGCGCTCCGCTTCGGCAGGATCGAGCTCCACCACTTCGGGAATGAGAAGCGGCTGGCGCGCGATGCCGCCATTGGAAAGCGCGTGCTTCATGCGCTCATAGACGAGGCGTTCATGCGCCGCATGCTGATCGACGATGACGATGCCGTCGGCGGTCTGCGCCACGATATAGGTCTCGTGCAATTGCGCGCGCGCGACGCCGAGCGGCGTTTCGGATGCGGATTCCGGCGGCTCTTCGACGCGTGCGGACGGCGCGGGTGTGAACAGCGGCGAATGGAATCGATGCGCGTGTTCGTTCATGCCTTGCGAGGGCGCCGGTTGCGCATAGGCATAAGTCGCGGGACGCAGAGAAGACAGCGCCGCACCGGCAACGGTGGTCGATGCGCGATGGCCCGCATCGGCGAGCGCGTTTTTCAGCGACGAAACGATCAGCCCGCGCACCAGCCCCGCATCGCGGAAACGGACTTCGGTTTTGGCGGGATGCACGTTCACGTCCACGAAGGCCGGATCGCATTCCAGGAACAGTGCGAGCGCGGGATGGCGGTCGCGCGCCAGAAAATCGGCATAGGCGCCACGCACCGCGCCGATCAGAAGCTTGTCGCGCACCGGGCGTCCGTTGACGAAGAGGAACTGCATCTGCGCATTGGCGCGGTTGTAGGTGGGTAATCCTGCGAAGCCCGAAATGCGCACGCCTTCGCGCGCGATTGAGACGCGCGCGGCATTCTCCGCGAATTCGCGTCCCATGATGCGCGACAGCCGCTTCAAGCGGCCCTGGAAGAGATCGCCTTCGCGCGGCAGATCGAGCGTGCGGCGGCCGTCGAGCGTCAGCGTGAAACCCACATCAGGCCGCGCCATGGCAAGGCGCTTGACGATATCGGCGGTGGCGAGATCCTCGGAGCGGGCGGATTTCAGGAATTTCAGCCGCGCGGGCGTGGCGAAGAACAGCTCGCGCACATCGATGCGCGTGCCCGATTGGCCGGCGGAAAGAAATCCCGCTGGTTTCGGGCCGCTCGTCAATCCGCCGTCGACGCGGATTTCATGCGCAGCGCCATTCGCGGTGCGGCTCGCGATGCTCATGCGCGCCACCGCGCCGATCGACGGCAATGCCTCGCCGCGGAAGCCCATGGTCACGATATGCGAAAGATCGTCTTCGGGAAGTTTCGAGGTGGCATGGCGCTCGACCGCCAGCAGCAGATCGTCCGCGCTCATGCCTTCGCCATTGTCTTCGACGGAGATCAAATCCGCGCCGCCATTGGATGCGGCGATGTCGATGCGCGTCGCACCGGCATCGAGCGCGTTTTCGATCAGCTCTTTCGCGGCACTTGCGGGCCGCTCCACCACTTCGCCCGCGGCGATGCGGTTGATGGTTCCCTCGCCGAGGCGGCGGATCGTCATTCGCGCCCCGTGCCCAGATAGCGCCGCGCCAGCACCTTGCCCTCCTCGACCGCGGGCTGATCGAAGGGATCGACGCGCATCAGCCGTCCCATGATGATGGTCTCGAGCATGAAATGCATGAAGAGCGCGCCGAGGCCGCGCTCGTCGATTTTGGGAATGTGGATTTGCCGGACGGGCCGCCCGCGTGCGTGCAGCGTCTCGGCGGTGGCGCGCGCTTCGGCGGCCACGAGATCGCCCAGCGTCTTGCCCGCGAGATAATCGAGGCCGAGCGCCTCGGCGCGTTCGCGCGGCGCAAGCGGGCCCGTTTCTCTCGTCTCCGTCGAGACGATGGTGAAAAGCGCTTCGCCCGGCCCGTCGAGGAACAGTTGCAACTGGCTGTGCTGATCGACGGGGCCGAGCGCGGAAACGGGCGTCGAGCCTTTGCCCTCCTTGCCCAGACTCTCCGCCCACAATTGCCGCCACCAGGGACCGAAGGTCTTGAGCGCATCGGCGTAGGACCACAGCACGGTTTCGCTGAGGCGCCCGGCGCGCGAAAGCGCATGATGAAGCGCCGCGCCCGAAGCGACCGGCGTTGCGCCCCTCAGCATCTGCTGCAGCACGTCATCGGCGCCTTCGCGAATCGCGCGCGCATCGAGGCCCATCAGCATCGCCGGCAACAGCCCCACCACCGTCAGCACCGAATAGCGCCCGCCCACGCCCAAAGGATGATCGAGCACGGGACATCCGATGCTTTCGGCGAATGCGCGCAAGGGGCCCGGTTTCGGCTCGGTGATGCAGAGGAAATGCTGCTTCAGATATTTTCCGCCGCCCGCCTTCTCGATCGCGCCGGCGGCGGCGAGCGTCTGCATCAGCGTTTCGGCCGTGCCGCCGGATTTGGAGATGGAGAGGAAGCGCGTCGTGCGCAGATCGAGCGCGGAAAGTGCGGCCTCGAAGGTGAAGGGATCGGGATTGTCGAGGAAATGCACGCGCGGTTTTTTCGCGCGCGGGAACGGAACGAGCTCGGCGATCGCCTGCCCGCCCAGGCTCGATCCGCCGATGCCCAGGATGCAGATGTCGGCGGTGTTGTGATTGAAGGCATCGGCGGCCTCGGCGGCCTTGTCGAGATCGTCGCGGCGCTCGGGCACGCGCAAAAGCTCGAGCGTGTTCTTCGCATACGCTCCGCGCAAATCGGCGACGGCCGCTTCGGCTTCGGCCAACGCCGCCTGATAAAGCTGCGCGCCGGGCGCGGCGGCGCCCTCGAGCGCAAGCGCGAGCGAGACGGAAAAGGGCGGCGATTCTGCGGCCATGGGGGAAGCTTAGAGCGGATCGCGATTGGGTAAAACCAAGTTCCAGCCCCTTCCGTCATGGCCGCCCCCGTGGCGGCCATCCATAAACACCTATTTAGACGGAGGTTATGGGTGGCCGGGACGAGCCCGGCCATGACGGAATTAAATTGTCGAATCTGTGCAAAAAACTCAGTGCTTTTTCGCCGGCGCCGGCGGCGACACCGAGCCCGCGACGACGATGGTCAATTTGTCGGGATTGAACAGACGCTTGGCCACGCGTTTGACATCGTCGCGCGTGACCGCGTTGATGAGATCGTTGCGCTTCTGCATGTAATCGACCGGCAGGCCCGCC
>DATIZS010000245.1:0-3958 GCA_035516955.1 Rhizomicrobium sp. | reverse complement strand
CCAGAAGCGACGGCCCCAGAAGCACCGCGGCGCACAGATACCAGACACGCATCGAGATGCGCGGATCGTGCGCCGGCTGTTCGGTTTCGAACAAATTCTTCATACGGAATGTTAAGCATAGGATGGGCGCTTCTGCGGAAAATGTTGGCAAAAAGATTAATTTGACTGGTCGAGCAGCACCCAGCGCCCGCCGCGGATCTGCGCCAGATCGCTCGCATGCAACCCCAGATGGTCCCTCGCGGAGAAATCGACGGCGAGGCCGTCATATTTGGGGTCGCGCCACGGTTTCATGTTTTCCAGCACGCGCGCGAAATAGCGCTGCGTCGGATGTGGACCGGAGCGGGACAGCGCTTCGGCGAAAAGCCGCGCATCGAGATAGGCACGGTAAGCCTGAATCGACGCGACGGTGGCGAAGCGCGCCTCGTAATCGCGCACCCAGTCGCGCAATGCCGGATCGGGCGCATCGGCATAGGGAATGGGCGTGGTGGCGACGGCATAGAGCCCGAAGACCGCGCGCCCGCCGAGCGTGGCGAAATCTGGATCGTAACAGGCTTGCGGACAGAGAAACGCCGGATACCAGCCGCGCAGATGCGCCTGTTTCATCGCCGCCGTCGCATCCTGGCCGACGCCGCCGATCACCACGAGGCGCACGCCCGCGCGGCGCAGGCGCTTCAAGGCGCCGGCGAAATCGCGCGAGCCGGGCGTGAAAAAGGCGGTCTCGGCGATGCGCGTCTTGCGCGCGGCAAGTGCGGTCTCGGCGCCTTCGACAGCGGCATGGCCGAACGCATCGTCGCGCGCGAGCACGCCGACCGTTTGATCGCCGCGCATGGCAAGCAGAGCCGAAAGCCCTTCGCGGATCTGCGCATCGACCGGCTGATCGAGCGAGAATTCCAGCGGCTGGGCGGGCGCATAGGTCTCGTCCGCCGCCGTGAAGGGAAAAAGATGCAGCACGCCATGATTGACGAGCACCGGCAGTGAAGCGCTGACCGGCGGCGTGCCGTTGGAACACATCACGGCGAAGACGCGGCCGATCATCTTTTCGGCTTCCGCTTTCGCGCGCGCCGGATCGTAGCCGGTATCGGCGATGTCGAGCTCGATCTTGCGCCCGCCGACGCCGCCTTGCGTGTTGGTCTCGCCGAAACCCATGGTGAGGCCGTTGCGGATCGCGGCACCTTCCCCCGCCAGCGGACCGGAAAGATCGAGCAGGCTTCCCACGACGATCCTGCGCGGATCGACACCCGGCGCCGGCACGACCGATCCGGCTTCAACGGTGCTTGCGCAGAAACATGCAAGCAGAAGCGCGAAGATCGCGTGGGCGCGGTTCAAGCCGACGCGCTCGGCCGCGCCTTCACCCGCGCGAACCAGAGATTGATGTTCTTCAATTCCGGATCGAGCTTCTGGCCGACCGTATTGCCGAAATCGATGAAGGCGAAGAGAAGGATGTCGGCCATCGTGAAGCGCTTGCCGCAGACGAATTCACGCCCGTCGGCCATCTGTCCGTCGAGCCATTTGAGGCGGTCCTGCGCGATGCGCTTCAGCCCCGCCGCCGCTTCGGGCAGCGTGACGATGCGGTTCTGGAACAGCGGCAGGCCCTCGGAATAGCGGAAGCCGTTCGCCATCGGCTCGACGATATTGAGATCGATGCGCCGCGTCCACATGCGCGTTTCGGCTTTCTCTTTCGCATTGGCGCCGATCAGCGCCGGCTTGGGATGCGTGTCTTCCAGATATTCGCAGATGGCGGTGATTTCGCTGACGAAGCTTCCGTCGTCCAGTTCGAGGGTTGGCATCTGGCCGTGCGGATTGCGCGAAAGATGCGGCGCCTGACGGTTCTCGCCTTTCAGCAGATCCACCTGCTCGGCGGGAATGCTGATGCCCTTTTCCGCCATGAACATGCGCACCACGCGCGGATTGGGGCCGATGGAATTGTAGAATTTCATGGGACTGTCCTTCGAGGTTTCGATCGCCCGTGAAATTAGGCAAGCCGCCCCCGCATGACAAGATATGGCGGCGCTGATAATCATTGCATCATGGCGATCCCCTTCGACCGCAATTTCGACGCGCCCTATGGCGAACGCGTGCAGGTTTCTCCGCTTGTTTCGCGCGTGCTGGCGAACAATCCGGGTCCGTTCACGTTCAAGGGTACCGGCGTTTATATCGTGGGCGCGCGCGACGCGATGGTGATCGATCCGGGTCCGCTTCTGCCGGATCACCTCGAAGCGCTGAAACGCGCGCTCCAGGGAAAGCGCGTGTCGCACATATTGGTGACGCACACCCATACCGATCATTCGCCCGCGGCACAGCCCTTGAAGGAATGGTCGGGCGCGAAGACCTATGCCTTCGGCCCGCACGGTTCGGGGCGCGAAGAAGGCCCGAAAGTGGAAGAGGGCGGCGATCGCGATTTCGTTCCCGATGTGCGGGTGAAAGACGGCGACATCATCGAAGGCGACGGATTTTCGATGGAATGCGTCTATACGCCGGGCCACACGTCGAACCACATGTGTTTTGCGTTGCGCGAGGAGCGCGCGCTTTTCACCGGCGATCATGTGATGGGCTGGTCGACCACGGTCGTCACGCCGCCGGACGGCGACATGGCGCAATATATGGCGAGCCTGCGCAAGCTCCGCGCGCGCAACGACGCAATCCTGTGGCCCACGCATGGCGGCCCGGTGCGCGATCCCAAGCCGTTTCTCGATGCTTACATCGAACATCGGCTGGAGCGCGAGGCGCAGATTCTGGCCTGTCTCTACGACGACATCCACACCATCCCCGAAATGGTCGCGCGCATCTATGCCGATGTGGACAAGCGCCTGCACCCCGCCGCCGCGCGATCGGTGCTGGCGCATCTCATTCAGCTGGAGCGCGAAGGGAAGGTGGCGGAAGAAGGCGGGAGATACGAGATCGCGCCTTAACCGCTCGTCCTCGCCAGCGTCTTCTCGTATTCGCGGATGCGGGCCGCGTTCTTGCCGACGTCGGAAACCCCCACGCGGCTCTTGCTCCTTATGTCGAGCTTCGCGCCCATGCCGGAGGGCTTCACGCGGATCACGATATCGTCGGTGAAGCCGAAGAAGAACGAGGTGTCGGTCGCCTCGATGCGGCCTTCGTCGGGCGCCACCGCCACGATGTTCCAGCCCATCGCCTTGGCCGCCTCGAGCGCGCGGTTGAAGAGCTTCTCGGGCGGGGTGAGGATCGCGACGGTGTGGATGTCGCCGTAATATTTCCGCTGCAGATAGGAGGTCGTGTATTTCTTGCCGTCCGGCATGGCCACGAGTTTCGGCCCGTCATATTCGGGCCCGTTGAGCGCGCCCTTGCGCAACGGCAGGAGCGCGTCGAATTGCGGCGGATGTTCCATGTCGGTGGTGATGTCGTGGATCGGCGGCGAGGTCTTGGCGACATAGATGTCGTAAAGCGGCAGCGCCAGCACGATCGCCGAACCGACGAGCCCGATCAGCCCGTAGCGCGCGCCCGCGCCGTTGTTGGCGACGAGCGCCGAGACCACCCAGGCAAGGCCGATCACGAACGCCGCGATGCCGATATAGAGGCACCAGGGGAAGAGCGTCAGCAGGCCGAATTTGAAATTCCAGAATCCGAGGCGCGTTCCGAAGCCGGCCAAAAGCCCGATGGCGAGCGAGACCAGAAATCCCGCGAACGAGATTTTCGCCATTGTCGCAAGGATGCGCATCAAACCCTCCCGGAATCAGGCGGCCGCGGTCGGCAAGCGGTAGCCGCCGAAGCGCTCGCGCAATGCCGTCTTCTGGATCTTCCCCGTCGCGGTGTGCGGGATTTCCTCGACGAAGACGACATCGTCGGGCATCCACCATTTGGCGATCCTGCCCGACAGATATTGCAGGATTTCGTCGCGGCCCGCCTTCGCGCCGTTCTTGAGCACGATGATGAGCAGCGGCCTTTCGTCCCATTTGGGATGGCGCACGCCGATGACGGCGGCCTCGGCCACCGCCGG
>DATIZS010000244.1:0-2555 GCA_035516955.1 Rhizomicrobium sp. | reverse complement strand
CGGCCCAGCACGGCGCTGACGAGCTCATGCGTCTTGGGATTGGTCAACGATCCGACAATGATGATCTGCAGCCCCGTCATGAGCATTTCGAGCGAATTGATGAAGCTCGGCACGGAAACGGGTACGCGCGTCACTTCGCCGGAAAAGGCCTGGATCAACGCGTTGGAGCGGTCGCGATACGCTTCGTCCATCGTCGCGAAATAGAGCCGGGCTAGCACCTCGGGCATGATGCCATTGGCGCACGGAAAGGCTTGATCGGCGACATAGCGCGGCCGCGCGATCAGGGGATCGGCGAAGTCCGGCGTCACGAAATAGCCGCCGTTCTGCATATCCCAGAAATGCTCGTTGAGCGTGCGCACCCATTCGATCGCGCGCGCGAGATAGCGCTTGTCGTTCGTCGTCTCCCACAGCGTGAGCGCCGCGCGCGCCATATGCGCATAGTCGTCCGCGAAGGCGGCCGCCCCGCGCTTTCCATCGCGCCAGGAATGATACATCAGCGGAGCGTCGCAGAGCGCGCGCTCGATGAATTCGAACGCGCGGACGGCCGCGACCGTCCAGGCCGTCTTGCGCAAAACGGCGCCGGCGGTGGCGAGCGCGGCGATGGCTGCGCCGTTCCAGTCCGCCAAGACCTTGTCGTCGCGCAGCGGCGCGATGCGCTTTTGCCGCTGGGCCAGAAGCATTTCGCGCTGCTTGGCGAGCAGGTTCTCGTCGGCTTCGCTGAGCGGGAATCCGGAATTGGGACCTTTGCGGAAAAGGATGTTGCGGCCCTGGTAGTTGCCGGCGCGCGTGATGTTGTAGACCTGCTTGAATTTGGCGGCGAAGGTGCCCGCGAGCGCTGCATCGACTTCGGCTTCGGTCCAGAGATAATACTTACCCTCCTCGCCTTCCGAATCGGCATCGATGCTGGCGGCGAAAGCCTGCTCCACCATCATGTCGCGCATGAGCCAGTTCACGGTCTCTTCGATGCGCGCGCGATAGAGCACGTTGCGGTCGTGCTGCCAGGCGAATGTCAGGATATGAATGAGCTGCGCGTTGTCGCTCAGCATCTTCTCGAAATGCGGCACGAGCCAGACTTCGTCGGTCGAATAACGCGCCATTCCGCCGCCCAGATGATCGTAAATGCCGCCCATGCAGATGTGATGCAGCGTGGTCTGCGCGAGTGTATGGAATGGCGGCAGCCCCGTGCGCAGATAGGCGCGCAGCAGGATCTCGGTGTTGGCGAAGTTCGGGAATTTCGGCGAACCCGTCATTCCGCCGTAGAAGACGTCGAAGCGCTGACCGATATGGATGGCGGCGCGATCGATCGTCTCCGCCAGGATCGGCCCGCGCTGGTCGCGGCCCCATAGCGTGGCGAGCTGGTCGCCGATGGCGGCCGCGTTGCGCGCCGCTTCTTCGCCGCGCTCGTGGAAGATCGAGGCGGCGTGGTTGAGCGCGCTCTGAAACGACGGCCGGCCGTAGCTCTCGACATTGGGGAAGTAGGTGCCGGCGAAATAAGGCTCGCCCTTGGGCGTGAGAAACATGGTGAGCGGCCAGCCGCCCTGCCCGCCCATGACGGCGATCGCGGTCTGATAGATTTGGTCGATGTCGGGACGTTCTTCGCGGTCGACTTTGATGTTGACGAATTTCTCGTTCATCAGTTCGGCGGTCGCGGGATCCGCGAAGCTCTCGTGGTTCATCACATGGCACCAGTGGCACGCCGTGTAGCCGATGGAGAGCAGGATGGGCTTGTTGTGCGCCTCGGCTTCGGCCAGCGCCTCCGGTCCCCAGCTGCGCCAATGCACGGGATTGTCCTTGTGCAGGAGAAGATAGGGGCTGGTTTCCTGGTCGAGCTGATTGCGGCTCATCGTGTTTTCCGGTCTGGCGCCGTTGCGGGCAGGCTTTGTGAGGCCTAGCTTCGTTCCGCGCAAGCCGCGCGCAACTTGTTCAAGCCAAGGCGGTAAACGATGAAGGTTCACGTCGAACTGGACATGACGCCGGAAGAGGCGCGCAGGCTGATGGGCCTGCCCGATGTCACGGCGCTGCAGGAGCAGATGATCGCGGAGATGAAGCGCCGGATGAAAGCGGCGATGGACACCTCCGATCCAGAAGCCATGCTCAAGGCCTGGATGCCGCTCGGCGGCCAGGGGCTCGAACAGTTCCAGCGCTTCCTTTGGGACAGTGCCGCGAAGGCGACGGCCAAGACCGCCAAACGCTGAACATGGACACGATTTTCGCGCCCTCCACGGCGCCCGGCCGGGCGGGCATCGCCATGTTGCGGGTGTCGGGGAAGGACGCATGGCGGGCCGTTGTTGCGCTTGCCGGCAGCGAACCGCCCGAACCGCGGCGCGCGGTGTTGCGCAGCTTTCGCGCGGCCGGTGGCGAAGAGATCGATCGCGGGCTGGTGCTGTGGTTTGCCGCGCCTGCAAGTTTCACCGGCGAAGACATCGCCGAATTCCATGTCCATGGCGGGCGCGCTGTGGTAGTGGCGATGCTGGAGGCGCTCGCCCAAGTGCCGGGACTGCGCGCCGCCGAGCCGGGCGAGTTTACGCGCCGGGCCGTCGAGAACGGCAAGCTCG
>DATIZS010000243.1:0-2050 GCA_035516955.1 Rhizomicrobium sp. | reverse complement strand
CTCTCGAGAAGGTCACCGGCTTGGTCTACCGGGATCTGCGCAGGCTGGCGGCGCACTATTTGCAAGACGAATCGAACGCCAATACGCTGCAACCCACCGCGCTCGTCCATGAAGCCTACTTGCGCGTGGCTTCCATACGCGAGCTGGATTGGAAGGGGCGCGGACAATTCATCGCGGTTGTGGCCCAGATGATGCGTCGCATCCTCGTGGACCATGCGCGGGCGCGCCGCGCCGCTAAACGCAATTGGATTCAGAATCAGGCGGTCCCGCTGCCGGAATCGCCACGGTCTTCGCCCATCGATATTCTCGCCGTCGATAGCGCGCTCGACCGGCTGGCCGCCCGCTACGCGCGCTGCGCGCAAGTGGTGGAGTTGCGGTTTTTCGGCGGGCTGGAGTTTCCCGAGATCGCCAACTCGCTGGAGATCTCCCTGGCGACCGTCGAGCGCGACTGGCGCTTCGCGCGGGCTTGGTTGCAAGACAAGATCCAAGGAGGAATGGGCGGCGCCACGCCCAGCAGGCCCGCGTCATGACGCCTGAGGCCGACGCGGCCCAAAGCGCTCGACTCGCCCAGTTGTTCCAAGAAGCGCTGGACCTTCCTGCCGATCGGCGGAGCGCCTATCTCGAACGCGAGTGCGGAACCGACGCCGAATTGCGGCGCGAAGTTTCGGCCCTGCTCGCCGCCGACGATTCCGCGGCGAGTAACGACGCCTGGCAACACAACGCACTGGAAAACGAAAAGCGGATCGCCGCCGCGACACCCGACGCGGCCCTCGGCGAAACGATTGGATCGTATCGCATCGTCGGCGTCATCGGCAGCGGGGGCATGGGCAAGGTCTATCGCGCGGTGCGCGCCGACGCCCAATTCGAAAAGAGCGTAGCCATCAAGCGCATCCGGCGGGACCTGGATGCCGACCAAATCATGGCGCGCTTCCGCGGCGAACGGCAGATTCTTGCCGGCCTCGATCACCCGAATATCGCCCGATTACTCGACGGCGGCGCCGATGACGACGGCTTGCCCTATATCGTCATGGAATACATCGAGGGCGCGCCGCCCCCCGCCTATCTCCGGCAAAATGCGCTCACCCTCCCCCAGTGCCTGACGCTGTTTCGAAAGGTCTGCGCCGCCGTGCACTATGCGCATCAGCGCATGGTGATTCATCGCGATCTCAAGCCCGGCAACATTCTGGTTACCGCGGAGGGCGAACCGAAACTGCTGGACTTTGGATTGGCGCGCCTGATCGCGGCGGAAAGCGACTTCGCTCTCCCTCGCACCGAAAGCGGACTGCATGCCATGACGGTGCGCTATGCCAGCCCCGAACAAGTGCGCGGCCAGACCGTCACAACAGCGAGCGACATTTACTCGCTCGGCGTGATTCTCTACGAGATGCTCACCGGCCATTCGCCCTACCGGAATCCGGAGCGTTCCTCGCTCGATTTGATGCGCGCCGTCAGCGAGGAAGATCCCGTGCGGCCCAGCGAGTGGCGGCGCGAGCTGCGCGGCGATCTCGACAACATCCTCGGGAAAGCACTGGCCAAGGATCCCGCGATGCGCTACAGCTCGGCGGATCAATTCTCCGAGGACATCGCGCGCTTTCTCGATGGGCGCCCGGTGGCAGCGCGCCGCGCGGCATTTTCCTACGTCGCCGCGAAGTTTGTCCGGCGCAACAAGATTGTGGTGGCCGCAGCGGCCATCGTCGTCCTTACGCTCGTCTCCGCGCTGGTCGTCGTGGCGCGCGCGCGTGCGCGGGCCGAACGCCGCTTCAATGAGGTGCGCCGGCTGGCCCATTCCGTGGTGTTCGATTACCACGACGCCATCGAGAATCTTCCCGGCGCGACGCCGGTTCGCGAGCGTTTGGTCGCCGATGCGCTTATTTATCTCAACAGCCTGGCGGACGAGGCTGACGATCCTGGTCTGCAGCGCGAGATCGTCGATGCCTATGTGCGGATCGGCAACGTGCAGGGCAACAGTTACTACGCCAATCTCGGCAACGTAAAGGGAGCCATGGATAGCTCCCGGAAAGCCGTGACGATGGCCGAACGCTTGCTGCAG
>DATIZS010000242.1:0-4108 GCA_035516955.1 Rhizomicrobium sp. | reverse complement strand
CGAAATCCCTATCCTTCAACGCCGCATCGAATTCCGGCGATTGGCCGGAAAGCGTCTCGAAATCGGGGTCCGCGAAATAGGCGGCGATGCGCGCCATTTCGGCGGCCGGCAATTGCAGCGCCCCGCTTTTCCGGATCTCGGCGAATTCCACATCCACCTGGCGGCGCATTTCATCGATGCCGAGGTGATGCGCCAATATCTTGATGCGCGCTTTGTGGATGTTGTCGCGCCGTCCATATTCATTATAGACGCGCAGGATCGCTTCCAGATAGGCGAGGATATCTTCCTTGCCCACGAATTCGCGGATTTTCAGCGCGACATAAGGCGTGCGCCCCATGCCGCCGCCCACGAAGACGCGATAGCCGGTCTCGCCCGCCTCGTTCGTCACGATCTCGATGCCGATATCGTGATATTTCACCGCGGCGCGGTCTTGCTTCGTGCCCGACACCGCGATCTTGAATTTGCGCGGCAGATAATTGAATTCGGGATGGAAGGTGGACCATTGCCGGATGATTTCGGACAATATGCGCGGGTCTTCGATCTCGCCCGCCACAGCGCCGGCGAATTGATCCGCCGTCACGTTCCTCACGCAATTGCCGCTGGTCTGGATGCAATGCATCTCCACATCGGCGAGAAGCCCGAGAATCTCCGGCACATCCACCAGCTTCGGCCAATGCAATTGCAAATTCTGCCGCGTCGTGAAATGTCCGTAGCCGCGGCTGAATTTGCGCGCGATGAAAGCGAGCTGGCGGAATTGCCGCGCCGAGAGCGTGCCGTAAGGCACCGCGATCCGCAGCATGTAGGAATGAAGCTGCAGATATAATCCGTTCTTCAGCCGCAGCGGCTTGAATTCGTCTTCGGTGAGTTCGCCCTTCAGGCGCCGCTCCACCTGATAGGCGAATTGCGCCACGCGCTCGCGCACCATGGTGGCGTCGAATTCGTCATATCTGTACATCGGGCGCCTCTGCGCTGACGCGCGGCTTGGGTTTTTCGGGGGCCGCGAAGGGCACGTCGTGATGCGTCTGCTTGCCCATGTCGCGGCGCACGCTCGGCCCCGCCGCGCGGATGATCTCGCGCTCCTTCGCGGGCGTTCCGTCTTCGCGCACGTCGAACAGGTAAGGCGCCACCACGATGTTGCGCTTGACGAAATCCTTCGCCGCTTCCAGCGCCGCATCGGCCGCCGCGGCGTCGGCGAAAATCTCGCCGCCGGCGTAAGCCTCGACCCATTGCCCTGCTTGCCAATAGACGACCTCGCCGTCGCGGAGCCGGTTCGCCGTCAGCATCTGTGCGGCCTGTTTCGCCATGAGGGGTAAATCGCAATTCCGGGGGGCGAAATCAATGGATCACAAGAGAATTATGTGATTTTTGAGATTATACAGCTTATACCTGTTTTTTGAGCGCGCTTTCGTGCCAGCGCCGCAAAAGCCCATATTCCACAAGGCTTAGGGCGAAGAAGATGGCGATGCCGAGCAGCGAAAGCAGCACCAGGGCCGCGAACATCTTGGCGATTTCGAGCCGGTTGCCCGCCTCCACGATCCGCCAGCCGAGCCCGGTGGCGGTGCCCGAGCCGGCGGCGAATTCGGCGACCACGGTGCCGATCAGCGCCAGCCCGCCCGAGATGCGCGCGCCCGCCAGCATGTTGGGCAGCGCCGTCGGCAATTGCAGCTTGCGGAGAATCTGCCAGCGGCTCGCGCCATAAAGCCGGAAGAGATCCGTCAGATTGTGATCGGCGGATTTCAGGCCGAGCAGCGTGTTGGCGAGCAGCGGAAAGAACGCCACGATCCAGGCGAGGATGAGCAGCGCGCGATTGATATGTTCCAGCCCCACCCAGATCAGAATGAGCGGCGCAATCGCGATCACAGGCGTCACCTGAAGGATCACGGCATAAGGATAAAGCGCGGTTTCGATGGTGCGGCTTTGCAGGAAGAGGATCGCGAGCAGCACGCTGCCGATAAACGCCAGCGCCATCGCCGCCAGCGTGATGGAAAGCGTGGTCCAGAGCGATGCCATCAGCGAGGAAAAGTTTTCGGTGAACGCGATCCAGATATCGCCCGGCGCAGGCAACACATAGGCTGGCACTTGATAGGCGCGCACGAGATATTGCCACAGCGCCAGGACTGCGATGCCGAGCGCGATGGGAATGATGATTTGAAGTGCGCGGTTCATGCCATGGCCTCGCGCAGCGCCGCAGAAACCTTCGCCGCGCTGGCGGAGAATTCCGCCGACAGCCGATAGGACGCATCGCGCTTTGCCGGCGGCGAAAGCGCGATCTCGGCCGCCACGCGCCCGGGCCGCGGCGTCATCACCACCACGCGAGAAGATAGATAGGTGCTCTCATACACCGAATGGGTGACGAAGATCACGGTCAGCCCGTCCTCGCGCCAGAGCTTCAGGAGATCGTCGTTCAGCGATTGGCGCGTCAGTTCATCGAGCGCCGCGAAGGGCTCGTCCATCAGAAGCAGCTTCGGCGCGGCCGCAATCGCGCGCGCGATGGAGACGCGCATCTTCATGCCGCCGGAAAGCTCGCGGGGATAGGATTTTTCGAAACCTTCCAAGCCGACACGCGCGAGCGCGCGTCTGCTGCGCGCTTCGGCGTCCTTGCGCGCAACGCCTTTCAATTCCAGCGGCAAGCGCACATTGTCGAGCGCCTTGCGCCATGGCATCAGCGTCGGTTCCTGAAACACGAATCCGGTTTCCGGTTTTCCGCCGGGAAACGAAATTTCGCCCGCATCGGGCTCCAGCAAGCCGGCGATCAAGCGCAGCGCCGTCGATTTTCCGCAACCGCTGGGGCCGAGCAGCGAAACGAACTCGCCATCCTCCACGCGCAAAACCATGCCCGACAGGGCCTGCACGCCATTGTCGAAGGTTTTGGAGACGCCGGAAAGGGAGAGAAGAGCACTCATAGTCCCAGCTTGTCATGGCCCGCGAATGCGGGCCACCCAGGTGACACCGTTTTGCTGTTGAAGATTCGGTCTCAGAAATGTCCTTCGACGATTGCGCAATCCCAACTGGGTGGCCCGCATTCGCGGGCCATGACAGCGGAGGAAGCGGCTTCGAAAATTTCGGCCTCCCCACAAGGGGGAGGTAAAGAAATGCGAAGTCTATAGCGGCTCACCTCCGCTCACAAACTTCAGCGTATACGCCTTCCTGTAATCCAGCGTCTTCGGATAAAGCCCTTCGCCCGACATCGTGTCGAAGAAGAGCTTCCACTTCGCGTCGCTCATCGCGCCGATGCCTTGTTCGGGCACGATGCCGTAGGACTTCATCTTCGCGATCGATTGCGCGATCAGCGCATCCGTCATTTCGGGATTGTCGCGCTTGATCGCCGCGTTGGCGGGCGAGGGATCGCCATAAAGATAATTCTTCCAGCCCTCGATGCTTGCGCTCACGAAAGCCTGCACCACGCCCGGCTTGTCGTGAATCCATTTCTCCGGCGCCAGCACCATATTCGCGTAACCGGGATAGCCATTATCCGCCAGCAAAAACACTTGCGGCTTGAAATGGCCTTGCCGTTCGATCGTGTAAGGTTCGCTCGTCAGATAGCCTTCCTGAATCGCCTTGGGGTCCACCAGAAACGGCGCGAGATTGAAGGTGTATTTCCTGATCTGCGTGTCCGCAAATCCGTATTTCGCTTTCAGCCATGGCCAGAAGGCGGTGGTGGAGGCGTCCGAAATCATGATCGGTTTGCCGCGCATGTCGTCGAGCGTGTGCACATCCTTGCGCGGATGGGTGATCAAAACCTGCGGGTCTTTCTGGAACACCGCCATCACCGCGCGGATGGGAACGCCTTCGCGCACCATGTTGAGCGGAATGAATCCGTTGGAACCGATGCCGAAATCCGCCGCCCCGCCCGCCAGCAATTGCGGCACGTTCACGCTCGGTCCGCCTTCCAGGATGCGCACATCGAGCCCGCGCTTCTTATACAAGCCCAGCGCGAGGGCTTCATAGAATCCGCCATGCTCGGCCTGCGCCTTCCAGTCGGTGACGAAGGTCACTTTCGCGAGCTGGAATTTCTCCGCATGCGCCCCGCTTGCGCAGAACAGCAGCGCGGCCAATGCGATTGCGCAGGCACCAACCATTTTCATTGTTCCCCCAGGATTCAGACAGC
>DATIZS010000241.1:0-4564 GCA_035516955.1 Rhizomicrobium sp. | reverse complement strand
AGCCGAAGGCGATCGGCGCCGAACCCATCGAGAGAGGCGTGATGTCGCGCAGATTGCGGATCGTCTCGTCGAACAGGCCGGGCAGCGGCTTTCCGGCATCGAGATAGATCGTGCCGCCGGCATTGATCGCGCCGTTGAAGCCGATATTTCCGGCGCTGATGTGGTTCCACGGCATCCATTCCAGGCTCTGCGGCACTTCGTTGGGATCGGCCGCCTCGGTGCGCAGGGCTTCCTGCGCCGCGATCACGGCGCACATCATGCCGTGGGTTTGAATCACGCCCTTGGGCATGCCGGTCGAGCCGGAGGTGAAGAGATATTTCGCGACCGTGCCGTGATTGATCTTTTCCATCGAGGCCGCGACGGCCGGGCCCGCATTGGTCTTCACGAGATCGTCGTAAGAGGTGGTCGCGCGGTCGGAAATCGGGATCGCGGTCACGATTTCGATTCCGTCCTTGGCGATGGCCGCGATGGCACGCGCGTAAAACGGGCCCTGCTCGGCATAGATCATCTTGGGGCGCGTGAGCTCCGCGACATGGCGCAGCTTTCCGTGATCGCCGCTCATCAGCGAATAGGCGACCGACACCGGCGCCACCGGCACGCGCGCCTTCATCGCGCCCAGCATCATCACGGCATGGCGGATGGAATTGCCCGAGATCACCATCAAGGGCGCATCGGGCCCGAGCCCGCGATCCAGCAGCGCCTGCGCCACCGCATCGGCCCGCGCATTGGCCTCGCCATAGGTGATGTAGCGCCACTCGCCCAGCTTGCCGTCGCGCAAGGGCGTGCGCTCGCCGATGAAATTGCGCTCGGGATGCTCGGCCGCCTTGCGCTCGAGCAGATGGGGGATCGAGCGGGCCATCTCGCCCAGCGGATATTTCGAGCTGATGTAGATCGTGCCGTCCGGCCTTTTGCGCATGTCGATGGAGGGCGGCTTCTGGGGCAGCGGCTTGAAGGGCGGCAATTCTCGCTGTTTCTGCTGGATATTCATGGCTTTCCTTCCCGGGCCGGCAGAACTACACTCCCCGGCCGTAATTCGTTATAAAGTCCCGCCGGGAATGGTATTTTCCTGGAGGTCCTAAGAGGTCCCATGCACGGCAAAAGCGTTCTGCTCATCATCGGCGGCGGCATCGCCGCCTACAAGTCCCTTGAGCTCATCCGCCGGTTGCGCGAGCGGGGGTTGGGTGTACGCGCCATCCTGACCGCGGCGGGCGGCGAGTTCGTGACGCCGCTGTCGGTCTCGGCCCTTTCGGGCGAGAAGGTGTTCCAGGACCTGTTCAGCCTCACCGACGAAGCCGAGATGGGCCATATCGAATTGTCGCGCTCGGCCGATCTCGTGGTGGTGGCGCCCGCGACCGCCGATCTCATGGCGAAGCTCGCCAGCGGTCACGCGAACGATCTCGCATCCACCGCGCTGCTCGCCACCGACAAGCCGGTGCTGATGGCGCCGGCGATGAATGTGCGCATGTGGAACCATCCCGCCACGCAGCGCAATCTGAAGACGCTGAAGAAGGATGGCGTGATCTTCGTCGGGCCGGACGACGGCGAAATGGCGTGCGGCGAATTCGGGCCGGGCCGCATGGCCGAACCGCTCGCGATTGCGGCCGCGATCGAGAACGCGCTTGCCGCGCCCGGACCGCTCTCCGGCATCAAGGCGCTGGTGACAGCGGGACCGACGCATGAGCCGCTCGATCCCGTGCGCTTCATCGCCAATCGTTCGTCGGGCAAACAGGGATACGCGATTGCCGGCGCATTGGCGGCGGCGGGCGCGGATACGACGCTTGTGTCCGGCCCGGTGGAAATCGTCGCGCCCTCGAATGTCCGTCTGCTGAAAGTTCAAACTGCACGCGAAATGCTGGCGGCATGCGAAAGCGTTTTGCCGGTCGATGTCGGCGTGTTCGCGGCGGCGGTGGCCGATTGGCGCCCCGAACTCGCCGCCAACAGCAAGATCAAGAAAACCGAAAGCGGCGCGTCGCCGGGCGTCAATCTCGTCGCCAATCCCGACATTCTCGCCGCCATCGCCAGGGGTGCGAAGCGGCCGCAGCTCGTGATCGGTTTCGCCGCCGAGACCGAAGACGTGATCGCGCATGCGAAGGAAAAGCGTGCGAAAAAGGGCTGCGACTGGATCGTGGCCAACGATGTGAGCCCGGCGACGGGCATCATGGGCGGCGACAAGAACACCGTGCATTTGATCTCCGCGAGCGCCACGGAAAGCTGGCCGGAACTGGACAAGACCGAAGTGGGCAAGCGGCTGGCGGCGCGCATCGCGGACGCGTTGAAGGGCAAGGCCGCATGAGAGTGTCGATCATGCGCCTTCCCCACGCCAAGGACCTCCCGCTCCCCGCTTACGCCACCGCGGGTTCGGCGGGCGCCGATCTGCTCGCGGCCAACGAATTCGAGATCGAACTCAAGCCCGGCGCGCGCGCTTCCGTGCCGTGCGGAATCGCGATTGCGCTGCCCGAAGGCGCCGAGGCGCAGCTTCGCCCGCGCTCGGGCCTTGCCCTCAATCACGGCATCACCGTGCTCAACACGCCGGGCACGATCGATTCCGATTATCGCGGCGAAGTGAAAGCGATCCTCATAAACCTCGGCGACCAGCCCTTCCGCATCGCGCGCGGCATGAAGATCGCCCAGCTCGTCATCGCGCGCCACGAGCGCGCCGAATTTGCCGAAACCGCCGAACTGCCCCAGACGCTGCGGGCCGGCGGCGGTTTCGGCTCGACCGGATTGTCCTGAAGCCCAGACCGCAAAGTGACCGATGCTGAAACTTTCTCGAAAAACACTACTTGCCCTTGAAGCCGTCATCGATATCGCGTTCAACGCGCGGCCCGAACCCGTTCAGGCGAAAGAGATCACCGCGCGCCAGGGCGTGCCGCAGCGCTATCTCGAACAGGTGATGCAGCAATTGGTGCGCGCGGGCGTGCTCAAGGGCGTGCGCGGGCCCCGCGGCGGCTATCGTCTGGCAAAGGAGCGGCGCAGGATTTCGGTGGGCGATATTGTGCGCGTCGCCGAAAGCATCGAAGATCAGGAGAACGAGGAGGCCGCTCCCCGCTCCGATCTCGGCGCCAGGATTGTGACGCCGCTGATCCAGTCGCTGCAGGAGGATGTCATGAAGCGGCTGGATGCGGTGACGATCGAGGATCTGTGCCAGCGCGCGCGCGAGGCGGGCGTGGAATGCGGCGGCGGCGTGAGCGCGGATTTTACGATTTGACCAACTTGTCATGGCCCGCAACAGCGGGCCAACCAGGTGACACAATGAACATCCGGGAAGAAAAGAACGCAGCGACGCCTTCAAGACCTTCATGGCTTCAACTGGGTGGCCCGCATTCGCGGGCCATGACATTATGAGTTACGGGAGAGAACAATGAGCGAGAAAAAACCGGGACGTGGACGCGTCTATGATTCCATCACCGAGACAATCGGCGATACGCCGCTCGTGCGGCTTCACCGCATGGCGAAGGAGGCAGGCGCCAGGGCCGACGTCCTGCTCAAGCTCGAATTCTTCAATCCGCTTTCGAGCGTGAAGGACCGCATCGGCGTTTCCATGATCGAGGCGCTGGAGAAACAGGGCATCATCTCGCCCGGCAAATCGACGCTGGTCGAGCCGACCAGCGGCAACACCGGCATCGCGCTTGCGTTCGTGGCGGCGGCCAAGGGTTATCGTCTGATCCTGGTGATGCCGGATTCGATGTCGATCGAGCGGCGCAAGATGCTGGGGCTTTTGGGCGCCGAACTCGTGCTCACCGAAGCGGCCAAGGGCATGAAAGGCTCGATCGCCAAGGCGCAGGAGATCATCGCGGCGACCCCCGGCGCGGTCATGCCGCAGCAATTCGAAAATCCCGCCAATCCGGATATCCATCGCCGCACCACGGCCGAGGAAATCTGGAACGACACCAACGGCAAGGTCGACGCCGTGATCTCCGGCGTCGGCACCGGCGGCACCATCACGGGCGTGGGACAGGTTCTGAAACAGAAGAAGCCGAGCGTGCGCATGATCGCGCTCGAACCCGAGGATTCGCCGGTGCTCTCCGGCGGACAGCCCGGCCCGCACAAAATCCAGGGCATCGGCGCGGGCTTCGTGCCCGCCATCCTCGACCGCAAGGTGATCGACGAGGTCATCACCATCTCCAACGAGACCGCGTTCGAGACGGCGCGCAAGGTGGCGCGCATGGAAGGAATCCCGGTCGGCATTTCGTCGGGGGCGGCGATCGCGGCCGCGCTCGAAGTGGGCGCGCGGCCCGACATGGCGGGAAAGACGATCGTCGCCATCATTCCCTCCTTCGCCGAACGCTATCTTTCGACCGCGCTGTTCGAGGGGATCGGATGAGGCGCATCCGGGCGCGCGTTCTTGCGCCTCTTCTTCTGCTTCTGACGGCCGCGCCCGCGGGCGCGCAAATGCCGCCGCCCGGCGCGGGGCCAATCCTCTTCGTGAGGGCAGAGATCGAGGACGCCGAATATCTCGGCGGGCTCGACAACCAGACCGCCCAGGACAGCGAGCCCTTCATCGACGGCGCCGATTACCGCGTCAAGCTCAAGATCACCGATGTGCTGATCGGCAAGACGGAGC
>DATIZS010000240.1:0-9952 GCA_035516955.1 Rhizomicrobium sp. | reverse complement strand
CTGGCGCCCGACGAGATCGCCGGGCTTCCGCGCCATGAAGCGGTTTATCCGCTGACCGAGAATTTGCCCGCGAAAGTGATGGCGAAGGCGATCCGCGCCGCGCTCGAAAAAGTGCCGGACATGCCGGAGTGGCAGGAGCCGACTTATCTGAAGAAGAATGGCTGGATGAATTTCGGCGATGCGCTTCGCGCCGCGCATGCGCCGCAGAGCGAAAGAGATTTGCTGCCGGGCGCGCCCGCGCGCATGCGATTGGCCTATGACGAATTGCTCGCCAACCAACTGGCGCTGGCGCTGATCCGCGCGCGGATGCGCGGCCAGAAGGGGCGTTCGTTGCGCGGCGATGGGCATTTGCAGAAGCGCGCAATCGCCGCCCTGCCCTTCGCGCTCACCGGCCCCCAGAAGCAGGCGATCAAGGAGATCGAGGCCGACATGGCCTCGCCGCATCGCATGTTGCGGCTGCTGCAGGGCGATGTGGGCGCGGGCAAAACCGTGGTGGCGATGTGCGCACTGCTCAACGCGGTCGAAGCGGGCACGCAAGGCGCGCTGATGGCGCCGACGGAAATCCTTGCGCGGCAGCATATGGCGGCGCTCGAAAAGATGGCGGAAGCGGCGGGCATACGCATGGCGCTGCTCACTGGCCGCGAGCGCGGGCCGCAACGCGATGAGATTTTGTCTGAATTGGCGAATGGCAAAATCGATATTCTTGTCGGCACGCATGCGCTGTTTTCCGAAGATGTCGCGTTCAAGGATCTGGGATTGGCGGTGGTGGACGAACAACATCGCTTCGGCGTGCATCAGCGCATGCTGTTACAGGGCAAGGGTGCGTTGCCGACCGATGTGCTGGTGATGACGGCGACGCCCATTCCTCGCACGCTGGCGCTGACGGCCTATGGCGACATGGACGTGTCGCGGCTCACGGGCCGCCCGCCCGGGCGCAAGCCCGTCGATACCCGCGTTCTCAATGCCTCGCGCATCGAGGAAGTGATCGCCCATCTCAAAACCGCCGTTGCCAAGGGCGCGCGCGCCTATTGGGTGTGTCCGCTGGTGGAGGAATCCGAGAAGATCGATCTCGCCGCCGCGGAAGAACGCGCCGCCGAATTGCGCAAAGTGTTCGGCAATCGCGTGGGCCTGGTGCACGGACGCCTGAAAGCCGCCGAACGCGACGAAGCCATGGCGAAATTCAAATCGGGCGAAACGAGCATATTGGTCGCAACCACCGTGATCGAAGTGGGCGTCGACGTGCCGGAAGCCACCATCATGGTCGTGGAACACGCCGAGCGCTTCGGCCTCGCGCAGTTGCATCAGTTGCGCGGGCGCGTGGGGCGCGGGGCTGCGCGTTCGACATGTTTGCTCATCTATCATCCGCCGCTCGGCGAAAACGCGAAGGCGCGCCTCAAAACCTTGCGCGAAACCGACGACGGCTTCGTGATCGCCGAAGAAGATCTGCGGCTGCGCGGCGCGGGCGAGCTGCTTGGCGTGCGTCAGAGCGGATTGCCGGAATTCCGCGTCGCCGATCTGGCTGCGCATGGCGCGCTCTTGGCGGCGGCGCAAGACGATGCCAAGCTCGTCATCGCGCGCGATCCCGAACTCAAATCGGCGCGCGGCGAGGCGTTGCGCGTGGCGCTCTATCTCTTCGAACGGGACGAAGCAGTGCGCTATCTCAGGACGGGATGATGCAACCGGATTTCCTGCCGGCACTGGAACGCGCGATGGCGAAAGCGGGATTTTCGCGCGTGGAAAAACTCGCGCGGCTCTCCGGCGGCGCCAGCCAGGAAACCTGGTCGCTGGATGGAGAGCGTGACGGGCACATCGAACCTTTGATCCTGCGCCGGAGCCCCGGCGGGCTCCAGCGCGAAAGCGCAAGTGCCGTGCCGCTCGCAACCGAAGCCATCGTAATCGAAACCGCGCGCGAGGCGGGCGCTGCGGCGCCGCGCGTGCGCATGGTCCTGAAGCCGGAGGACGGCGTGGGCGAAGGCTATCTGATGGATCGCCTGCCCGGCGAAACGATCGCGCGCAAGATATTGCGCGATGCGGAATTCGCCGACGTGCGGCCGAAACTCGCGCGCCAATGCGGCGAAATCCTTGCGCGCATCCATCGGGTGGACATCGCGGCCCTCAAAAGCATTCTGCCGTTGATCGACGGGCCCACGCAGCTTCGCAATTATCGCAATCTCTATGACGCCTATGATTATCCGCATCCCGTTTTCGAGTTGGCCTTCAAATGGCTGGAGCCGCGGCTTGCGAAAGCAAAGCGGCAGACGCTGGTGCATGGCGATTTCCGCCACGGCAATCTGCTCATTTCACCTTCGCGCGTCGAAGCCGCGCTCGATTGGGAGCTGACGCATATCGGCGATCCGCTGGAGGATATCGGCTGGATCTGCACCAATTCCTGGCGCTTCGGCGCGGCGGACAAGGTGGTGGGCGGGTTCGGCGATCTCGACGATCTGCTTGCCGGTTACGAAGCAGCCGGCGGCGGGCGCGTGGATGTGGAAGACGTGCGAAGCTGGATCGTCTATGGCTCGCTGAAATGGGGCGTGATGTGCATGACGATGTATCAGGGATTCCTGCGCGACCGTTCGGTCGAGCGCGCGGCCATCGGGCGGCGCGCGTCGGAGACTGAGATCGATTTGGTGAATTTGATCATACATGGGAAGTTGTAATGCAAGCATCAAACTCACATTCCGTCATGCCCCGCTTCATGCGGGGCATCCAATTGTTCAAGAAGAAAATGAATCGACGGGACAAGCCGGGCAATGACGGAGAAGGAAGGGAAGCTCTGACATGATGGACCAGCCCTCGGTCGCCGAACTCGTCGAAGCCGTGCGCGAATTCCTCGAAACGCGCGCCATGCCGGAGCTGAAGGGACACACGGCCTTTCATGCGCGCGTGGCGGCGAATGCGCTCGGCATCGTCGCGCGGCAATTGCAATCGGGCGCGAAGGCGGACGACGAGGAAAAGAAGAGGTTGGTCGAGCTTCTGGGCCGCGAGGGAACATTGGAGCAATTGAATCGCGAATTGTGCAAACGGATTCGCGCGGGCACGGTCGATTTGCAAACGCCCGGTTTGGCCGCGCATCTCGAACAAACCACGCGCGACAAGGTGGCGATCGATCAGCCGAATTATTCCGGACTCAGGCAGGCGCGCTAGCGGGCTTTCCGGCAATCGCCACGCGCCCGGCGGCGAGCAGCGCCACGAATACCGCTTCCGCCCAGGCGATGGCGGGGCCGAGCCACGATTCTGCTCCGGGCTGCGGATAGAAGAAGATCAGCGCGCCTTTCAGATCGAGCCCCTTGACGATCGCGGGCGCCAAAACATAAAGCGCGAAGAGCGCGAGCAGGGCCGCGAAATCGCCACGCCTCTTGCCCGGCAGCGCATGGATGAGCACGAAGAGCGAAATGTCGCGCGTGAGGAATCCGAGGCCCGCCGCGATCAGCACGATCGCTTCGGTGTCCGCCACGCGCCACCAGATCAGCAGGCCCGAGAAGATCAGCGTCGCGATATAGCTCGTCATCCAGGCCTGCAGGCCGCCCGCCGCCTTGACGAGATGGCCCTTGGCCGTCTCCGAAGCGAGCCAGCGGTAATGGACGCGATCCTTGGGCTCCAGAACCACCATGACGTAAGTGAGCAAGCCATAGGCCGTCGCCGCGAGTCCGAGGCGCAGCGCGGCGCTGTCCCAATCGGCCATCGCCGGATCGCGCGAAAGCCAGGCATCGAAGCCCGCAACATAGATTCCGATGAAAACGAGAAAACCGAGCCAGACGAGCGGACCATTGTTCATCTGCAATTCGAGCCGCATGGTGCGGTAGCAGGCGACAAGCGTCCAGCCCGCGAACAGCGCCAGCGATGCGAGCAGGAACAGACGCGCGTCATAGGCATGTCCCCACCAGACGATGAAATCGGTGGGCGGCTTGCGCGTGAGGATCGAGCCCGCCGGATCGGCCATGTCCCAGATCGCGAACACGGCGACGGCGGCGATCAGGCCCGCGAGCTGATAGAAGAAGATTTCGAGTCTCGTATGCGACTGGCGCCGCCTGACCGCTATGAGACTGGCGAGAAGCGCCGCCGCCTGCGCGATCAATCCCACCGCGAGATAATAGACGAGCCCGATGACGACGCTGACAGGATCGGAATGGGCGAAGCCATAGGCCAGCATCACGGCGAGGCAGAGCGCGCCGCCATACCAATTATAGGCCGTGGCGCCGAAGAGCTTGCCCCATGTCATCTCGCCCGCGCCGAGCGACGACAGCCGTTGCAGGTCCCAGGTGCGATCGCGGATTTCGCCGACGACCGAAAGTGCGGCGTTGCGCGCGCCCCAGATCACGACGATGAAATAATAGAGCAGCACCGCCACGCTCGCGGGCCTGTAGCTGAGGCCGCCCGAAAGCCCGGACGCGAAGAAAATGAGCAGCAGGATGATCGCCATCGTGGCGAGGCGCCGGGGCGTGAGCTCGAGCCAGAGATTGCGCTGCAGTTCCGGATTCATGCGTGACCCACTTCGGCGAAATAGGTGTCTTCCAGCGCCTTGGTGGAGGCGGCGAAGGCGGAGAGTTCGAAGCCCGCCCCCACGAGATCGCGGATGAGCTTGGCCCGCGCGGCGGCGTTGTGCGTGAAGCTGATGAGGGCGTGGATGTCGTCGGCGCCGACCACGTCGATGCCCGCGCTTTCGAGGAATTCGCGCAGATCGCTGCGCGCCGTCGCGAGCTCGATGACATAGCGGGCGCGCTCGACCTCCTTGATCTTGATCGCCTTGCCGCCCACCACGCGGCCGTTTTCGATGATGATCATCTCGGAGCAATAATCTTCGAGCTCGGCCAGGATGTGGGAGGAGACGACGAGCGTCATGCCGCACTCGCGCAGCGACAGCAACAGCGCGGAGAGATCGCGCCGCGCCTGCGGATCGAGGCCGGCGGCCGGCTCGTCCAAGAGCAGCACTTTCGGCTCGTGCACGATGGCCTGCCCGATGGCGAGGCGTTGCCGGAGGCCGCGCGAGAGTTCGCCCGCCTTGCTTTCAAGGCGATCCGTCAGATGCACGCGGGTTGCGGCCTTTTCGACGGCGGAATCCGTTTCGCCGGGCGCGATGCCGTGGGCGCGCGCAGCATAGGTCAGGCAGCGCCGCACCGTAAGTTCGTCATAGAGGCCGTAGAAATCGGGCAGATAGCCGAGACGGGCATGGATCTGGCGTGGGGCTTCGGCGGTATCGAGGCCGTCGATCAGGACGGTGCCCGCATAGGGCGGCTCGAGCGCGGCCAGACAGCGCAGAAGCGTGGTCTTTCCCGCCCCGTTCGGCCCCACCAGCGCGGTGATGGTCTCTGACCTCACACTGAGCGAGACGCCCTCCAGCGCCCGCTTGGACGGGTATTCGTAAACCAGATCGCGGACTTCGATCATGCAGCCTCAGTGGCAACCCATGGGCACATCATAGGGGCGGTCAATTTGCCCCGCCAGCATAGCGCACCCATATGACCAAAGCGCCCGGCGGCTACGCTCCCACTGTGGTTACCGCGCCCGCCTTCGCAGTTGCGAGCGCGCCTTCCAGCAAGGGCAACAGAGTTCTGAGTTCTGACAGACGATTGGATTTCGCTCGCAAGACGATGATCGCGATATCGAATGCAACACTGTTCTGCTGAAACGACAGGTTGCGGTCGACCGTCACGAAAACATCGAATTCGTTGGCGGCGAGCGCCAGCAATTTGCCGTTCTTGATGGAAGTCCAGCCCATCTGCCGGGCTGTCTTTACGTCGTGCGCAGCCAGATCGCGCGACAGACGCCAGTCGATGCATTCGTCGAGAAAAACTCTCACGTGACGGATTCGACGAGCCGGTCCTTTGCCTGCTCAAGAAACGCAACGACCTGCTCGCGCGTGACGGACGGAAACCCTTCCAGGAATTCGGCAATCGTGTCGCCCGCTTCGAGATAATCGAGCAGCGTCTGGACGGGCACGCGCGTGCCGGAAAAGACGGCTGCGCCGCCCATGATTTCCGGATCCCGGCTGACGACTGGATTCACGCGCTCACGCCCCTTCCGCTCCGATGATCGCGCCCTAGGCGCCTTGGGCGCCGATAATAGCAACACTGCACACATTCATCATCGGCGCGCCGCCGAGATTGTGCGTGAGCCCGATCTTCGGATTCTTCAGCTGGCGCGCGCCCGCGCGGCCCTGAAGCTGCAGATACATCTCGTAGAGCATGCGAAGCCCGCTCGCGCCGATGGGATGGCCGAAGCATTTGAGGCCGCCGTCGATCTGGCAGGGCACCTGGCCGTCGGCATCGTAGAAGCCGTTCATCACGTCCTTCCACGCCTCGCCTTCCCTGGAGATGTGCAAATCCTCCATCGTCACGAGCTCGGTGATGGAGAAGCAGTCATGCACTTCCATCATCGAGATTTCCTCGCGCGGATTCTTGATGCCCGCTTCGTCGTAGGCGCGTTTGGAGGCGATGCGGGCGGTGTGGAAATAGCTGCCGTCCCAGGAATTGTGCTGGCTTTCGAGACCGTTCGACAGCGAAAGCTGCAACGCCTTGACCGTGATGACATCCTTCTTGCCCATCGCCTTGGCGATTTCCGGCGTCGTGACGATGGCGCAAGCCGCGCCGTCCGACACGCCGCAGCAATCGAAGAGGCCCAGAGGCTCCGCGATCATCGGCGCCTTCAGGCATTGCTCTTCGGTGATCGGCTTTTGCAGATGCGCCTTCGGATTCTTCGCGCCGTTTGCGTGGCTCTTCACCGACACATGGGCGATGGCGCGCTTGAGATCGTCCTTCGACACGCCGTGCTTGGTGCGATAGGCGGATGCGAGCTGCGCGAAATTGCCCGGCGCCGAACCGTTGGCGCTCCAGAGCGGCGCAAGCGTTGCGCCCTCGCGCTGCGGCAGGCCGCCATAGCCTGTGTCCTTCAGCTTCTCCACGCCCAGCGCGAGCGCGATATCGCAGGCGCCGGCTGCCACGGCATAGACCGCGCCGCGAAAAGCCTCCGAGCCGGAGGCGCAGAAATTCTCCACCCGCGTTACGGGAATGTTAGGAAGCCTGAGGGCAACCGAGAGCGGGGTTCCGCCCTTGCCCACATGCTGCTCCTCGATGGCGGTGCCGAACCAGGCGGCCTGGATCTGGCTCGTTTCGACGCCCGCGTCCTGGAGCGCCTCCAGATAGGCCTCCACCATCAATTCCTCGGCACCGGACTCCCACCGCTCGCCGAATTTCGAGCAGCCCATACCCAGGATTGCGACTTTGTCCCTGATGCCCGTTGCCATGGCGTTCTCCCAATGCTGACTTCCTGTCATGTAAGCCCCGGGGACGGGCGCTGTAAAGCCGCAGCCCGGAACCCCGTAGAAGACCGGGCGTTTTGGCTATACTGTGCCGCGGCGGGCGGCTCTCGCCTGATTCAGATTCGGTCCCATCTCCCCTTTTTACCAGCGCAAGGAGCAAAGTGATGTCCAAAAAATTCGCAGTCTTGAGCGCCGCGGTCCTGGCCGCGGGCGCATTGGCATTAGGAACCCCGGCGGATGCCGCCGGCGTGAAAGTCGGCACGCTCACCTGCCATGTTGCCAGTGGCTGGGGATTTATTTTCGGCTCCTCGAAGGATCTGCGTTGCATTTTCCATCCCAGCAAGGGCCCCAGCGAGCATTATGAAGGCTCCGTCTCCAAGTTCGGTGTGGACATCGGCTACACCGACAGCTCGGTGATCCTGTGGGGCGTGATCGCGCCGACCTCGTCGATGAAGCCGAGCGCGCTCGAAGGCGATTATGTGGGCGCAACCGCCAGCGCGACGGTCGGCGTCGGCGCGGGCGCGAATGTGCTCGTCGGCGGCTTCGACCGTTCGATCACGCTGCAGCCGATCTCGATCTCCGGCAGCACGGGTTTGAACGTGGCGGGCGGCATCGGCGCCATTCATCTGAAATACGTGCCGCCGATGTAATCGGGCTTCGTATCTTGATTGAGAAAGGCCCGCCCTCGTGGCGGGCCTTTTGTTTCACGCCGCGGCTTGCCGCTTTGGATGGCGCAGATCCGGCGCGAGCCCCTCGCCCATCAGATCGACGAAATTGTCGCAATAGAAGCGCTCGACGGCGCGCGCCGGCGTGGCCGCAAGCGAATCGTTGAAACGTTTGAGCGGATTGCGCCCGCCTTCGACATGGGGGAAATCGGAGGAGAACATGCAAACTTCTTCTCCAGAATTGGCGATGATCCAGCCGGTGTCTTCATGCGGATAGGGTGTTGCGCGCACCTGGCGGCGCACGAATTCGGAAGGCTTCATCGAGAGTTTCTGCAGCCGTTCTTCGTTCTTGATGAAGGCGCCGGCCGCCGAATCCATGTTGCGCATCCAGCCCGGCACCCATGAAGCGCCGAGTTCGATGGCGCCGAATTTGAGCTTCGGGAAGCGGTCGAGCACGCGGTCGAAGATGAGCGCCGAAAGCGTCGTCATCGCGGAAAACGGAATCTGCATGTAGCTGACGGAGGTGAAATTCTCCTCGCCGCCGTGGAAATCCTTCACGCGCGGCAATCCGTTGTTGAAATAATCCGGATTGAGTTTTTCCTCGCCGCCGACATGGAACACGATGGGTAACCCCGCTTCTTGCGCCATCGCCCAGATCGGATCGAAGGCGATGTGGCTCGGCGAATGGCCGGGCGGGCAGCGCGACGGAATGAGGATCGCTTTCGCGCCCAGATCGATGGCCTCGCGCGCGGCTTTGGGCGCACGCTCCAGATCGGCGAGCGGCACATAGCCGGTGGCGAGGAAGCGGCGGTCCACCGAGCAGAAATCGGCCATCATGCGGTTGTGCGCCTGCGCGGTGGCATAGGCGAGATCGATCCTGCCTTGTTCTTCGAGCCCGAAATTGCCGAGCGACCAGGTGGTGAAAATGAGCTGGCTCGAAAAGCCGAGCAGATCGAGCGCACGCGGCCGGTCCTTCGGGCGGAAGGCGCCGAGCGCTTCATAGTTCTTGCGCAGGAGGATGCTGGCGTCGGCGCCGGCGCGGAATTCCGGATTGTCGTGCTGGGCATTGGCCCATTTCGGCAGCTTGCCGTCGCGCGGCCAGGCTTTCAGCTTGGGCAATTCGTCGTAAGCGGCGCGGAACTTCGGATCGAGATAGGCATCCAGACAATCCGACAGCTCCATCAGATGCGAATCCGCATCGTGGACGATGCGATTTTCGACGTATGGCATGGGCGGCTCCCGAATTTTGGGAAATCTTAGTCTCAAGCCGCCTTCGACGCCATCAGTTCCTTGAGCCGTTTCGGATCGCGCGCCAAGAGCCTTAGCAGTTGCGTCATGGGGCGGCTGACCAGCACTTCGCCGGATTCGTATTTCTGGAATGAGCGCGGGCCGCCGCCCAGAATTTCGCCCGCCTTGCGCTGCGAAAGTTTCAATCGCAACCGGATGGCGCGAACTTCCTGCGGCTTGAGAACGCCATGCACTTCCGCCTTCAGTTCGGCCAATGCACGATCGGTGACCTCCAAATCGTCACCCCCATGAATGGAATCGCCGCCTTTTTTGGCCGGATACCAGCCGGGAAGATCGACCTTACGCGAGCGGCCCTCGTAGCGAACGACAAACGGGCGCACATCGCGTTTCAATACTTCGCCAGTCACGGGATGGATTCGTGTCTCACGCATCTCAACGCTCCTTGAACGATAACACCGTGAACTCCGTCAAAACGTCGTCCGTAAATTTCACGTACAGAACCATGCCGTCCCACGGCACATGATAAACATCCTGCCAGCGCGTGTGGTCGCGATAGCTGGTCATGGACTTATAGAAATGCGACGGCTTCATCGACCGGATCGTTTCGGCAACATCTGTGCGTGCAAGGCCAAGCGCCGCTGCCGACTTCAAAGCCGAAATCGTCATGTACAACCTGCCGGGATCACCGCAGACCGCCTTGAACGCGCTCAGGTCAAAATGCGGCCGCCACTTTTCCACGGCCGGACTATGGCACCATTATGGTGCCAGCACAAGAGCGCCT
>DATIZS010000239.1:0-8126 GCA_035516955.1 Rhizomicrobium sp. | reverse complement strand
GAAGATCAGCTTCGGTTACAAAGTCGACTTCTTCTTCAATGCCATCGATGGCGGCATCGATACGGCGAAGAAGGAAGATCGCGGCTTCTATGGGCCGTTTGCCAGCGTCAGTATCGGCATTGGAGATTGAGCGCGCCGCGGGCTCGTCAGTTCAGGTAAACCCGCGCCGAAAGCTGCAACTGCGTTTCGCTTTGCTCGGGATCGATGCCTTCGATCGCGCGTTCGCCGCGCTTCGATGAGACCCAGAGCAATTCCCCCGTCAGCTTCAGCCAGTCATTGGGAAGCCAGCTTGCCGCGGCTGTGAGCGCGCTGCCGTTTTCGCTGGTTGCGGGCGATGCGCCGAAGCTGTTGTGCGTGCGCGTGTGCAGAAGCTCCGCGCGGCCCGCGATGCGCCAATCGCCGCGCTGCCAGCCGAGCAAAGCGTAGGCCGAATCGAAATCGGTGATGCTCGTGAATCCCGGGAATGGCGCGATCTCGGTGTTGCCGCTCACGCCCTGGGCGAGAAGCGTGAATTCGCCCATCTCTTTGGAAATTCCTGCATCCCAGAATTTCGTGCGCCAGGCGAAATAATCCTCTTCATGTGCGGCCGGATCGGCTTCGTTGTCGTAGCGGAAAATCTCGGCCATCCATTGGCCGGCGTCGGTCCATGACGCGCCCGCATACCAGCCCGGGCGGTTGTCGTACTCCACGAAAATGGGCGTCGTGTCCGGCGGCGTGTCGTGATGCAGGATGAGCGTCGCGTCGGGCTCGCGCAGATGTTCGAAGAGACCGGTCGGCAAATCGTCCAGCGCCCAGCCCCTGTCGGCGATGATCACGCCGGCCGGATCGTTCCAGCCGAACAGCGCGGCGGTCAATTTCAGCGTGCCCGTTTCGCGGCGCCATTCGAGCGCGAATTCGCCGCCCACGGTGCGCAATTCCTCGCCGAACCAGCTGTTGATGGCCGAAGGCGTCAATGTCCAGTAAGGCGCCCAGCCGAGCTCGGTGTTTTCCAGCGAGAAGGGCGCGAAGAACGCGCCCGCTTGCAGCGACCAGCGCCACTCGGTGACCGACACGGGCCGGTAGCGCATATAGGCTTCGAGAAGATCGACGCCGAGCTTCTGTTGTGTTCCCGCTCTTGCGACGGCGCTGACGAGCAGATCCGGCGTCAGCAGAACCGTGCCCTGGCCGACGGCGCCGGCGAACTGGAAATCGGAATCGCCGCTTCCGTAGCGCAATTTTCCGAGCCCGCCATCGAGCCACGAATCCTCCGCCGTCGCGGGCGCAACCGCGCGCAGATCGGCGTAGCCCGAGAATTCGAATTGCGCGGCTTGCGCGGGCGCGGCCAGAAGCAGCATCGCGAGGATCATGATTTTCCGCATCACGCCGCCCTCACTTTGGCTTCGGCGAGCGGCAGAACGATGCGCACGATCGTGCCTTTGCCCGGCTCGCTCGCGATGGCGAGCTTGCCGCCATGCAGCTCGACGACCACCTTGGCGAAAGGAAGGCCCAGCCCTGCGCCCTGATGTTTGCCGTCGAAGGCCGAGCGCAGGCGGTGGAACGGCCGCGTCACGGTTTCGGCGAGTTCGGGATCCATGCCCGTGCCCGTGTCGGCGATCGTGATCGCAAGCGATTCGCCGCTGTGGGCGCCGCGGATCGTCACCGTTCCGCCGGACGGCGTGAAGCGGATCGCGTTGTGCACGAGATTGTGGAACGCCTGATGAAGCTTCGCCGCTTCGCCCGTGATCTCGGGCCAGGTTTGAAGGCCCTCGCACAGGATGCCGACATTCGAATTGGCGGCGAATCCCGCGAGGCCGGCGAGAACCGAGCGCATCTCCTCGCCCGGCGCGAAGCGCTTGTGTTCGATCACCAGCCGGTTGGCATCGGCCTCCGCCAGATTCAACATGCGTTCGACGAGCGTGAGAAGATGCTGGCCCGCGCCATAGATGTCGCGCGCGTAATCGGCATAGCGGCGAACGCCCACGGGCCCCAGGATCTCTTCGCCGATCATCTCGCTGAAGCCGACGATGGCGTTGAGGGGCGTGCGCAATTCGTGGCTCATATTGGAAAGGAATTGGGATTTGGCCTGGTTGGCGCGAACCGCTTCGTCCTTGGCTTTTTCCGTCGCCGTCACCGCTTCGCGAAGCGCGCGTTCGCGTTCGGCGACCGATGCCGTCATCGTGACGAGCGCATCGGCGAGCGCACCCACTTCGTCGTTGCGTTTCATCTTCGGCGGCGGCGTGTAGTCGCCGGTCGCGATCCTGCGCGCGGCGGAGGCCAGCGTCTCGAGCGGCCGCGACAGGCCGCGCACGATCAGCGCCGTTCCCGCCAGCATCGCAAGCAGCCCGATCAGCAGCACCACGATCATCGGCGCGATGACGCCGCGATAGGCGCCGAGCGCATCGTCGAGCGGATAGTCGAGCATCGCGGCCACGGGCGCGCTTCCGGCCGCCGTCTTCAAGGGTGCCGTGAAGGCCAGGAATTCCTGTCCCCGCTCCGTGACGACCGCGGAAGAGGGCGCGACATAATTCTCCGACGGAAGCTCGATATGCTGGCGGTGCAGCGCGCTTTCGGACGCCACCATCCAATGGCCGCCCGGCGCCTTCGTCATGAGCGCGATGGCGCGCGGCGCCGACGAGATCTCGCGCATTTTCTCCAGGAGTGCGTCGTTGATGGGTATGAAGGCGGCGATATAGGCGATGGGAACCGGCGCGCGCACGGGGGCTACGACGATCCAGTATATTTCGCCATGCGAGCTCGCAAGCGCGGTTCCTTTTTCACCGGTGCTTGCGGCGTAGAGCAGCGCAGGGTAGCGGAAGCGGCCGTCCGCGCCTTCGCCCGTATCGGCGGTGATGCGCCCGTCGAGGCCGACGATCATCATGCGGGTCGCGCCGATGCGGTTGCCGTGATTGCGCAGCGCCGAAAGTTCGGTCGCGTAATTGTGCTGCGCGATCGCCGAGCGCAGCGCGAAATCGAGCGAAAGAACCTGGACACCGTCGGCGACGCGCTCGGAGAGGAAATCGATCTGCCGCGTGAACACGCCCATCGCGGCGGAAAGATCGCGCTTGCCCCGCGCCAGAAGATCCTGGCGCAGATAGACATAGGCGAAGAGCCCGGTGATCGCCTGGATCGTCACCAGCGCGACGATCAGGAAGAGCGCGAGGCGCTCGCGGAAGCTCATCGCCGCCTCAATATCCGCCCATATGCATCGGCCGCTTGGCGGGCGGCGGCATCAGGTTGAGCGCGAAGGTCTGCGACTGCGATTGCGCGTCCACCGTCAGCGGATGCGAGGGCGCATGATCGCCGGGCCAGAGCTGGGGATGCCAGATCTGCGCGTGGTACTGGCCCTGCGGCAGACCGGAAAATACCGCATGGCCGCTCGCGTCCGTGATCGCCGCGAATGGCGAAGCGGCGACATAGACATAGGTGATCATCTGGTCGTGGATGTTGCAGCCGATGGCGGCGACGCCCGGCTTGTCGAACACGACCGGTTCGGAATGGCGGCCTTCGTCGATCTCGAATTCGAACTGCTTGATCGCGGAAAAGGAATAGACTTCGTGCATGGTCGTGTCGTTGTTGGTGAAGACGATGTCGCCGCCCTTCGCGATGAGACTGACGAGCGGAATGAAGGTTTCGTGCCGCTGATCGATCACCGCTTTCATCGGCACATGCGAGGGGCCTGCTTCGCGCGACGCATCGGGCACGAGCTCGACGACGGCGTTCGCGGCGGGCATGCCCATTTGGTCTGTGACGGAAATGTCGAGCGTGCCCGCAATCGCCGGCGTGGCGATTGCGGACAATATCGCGGCCGCCATCAACGCTTTCTTGCCCATGCGAACAAGGTAAATCGGGCCGATTAATGCGGCGTTTCGCGGCCCACGCGCCGCACATCTCAATCTTTTCTTAAGCGCCGGTGTGCGGCGCAAACATCGCCGGTGCGGCGAAAGACAAATATTATTGCCCGCGAATGCCGCGCCGCGCGGGGCCACACGGGATGGTAGAGCCCGCCCCATAGAGCGGCAATCTGTGGTGGGGGCGCGGCTCCGCAATCCCCCCACCCCCACCACACCCGCAATGCTTCGTTTGGATATGTGTAGTCCTGAGCTTCAATGGCTGAAAAGCGGGAAGCGGGCGGGTGGCCGAAACGAGGGATACCAGTCGTGACAACGCGGGCTCTCCGGGCGTGGTGAGCCGGGCGGAGTTGCGCGCCTGGTTCATCGCCGAGGTATTGCCGCTGGAGGCGGCGCTGATGCAGTTCCTGCAGCACAACTGGCGCAACAAGAACGATCTCGCCGATCTCCGGCAGGATGTTTATGTGCGCGTCTACGAAGCGGCGAAGAAGGAGGTCCCGCATCCGGTGAAGCCCTTCGTCTTCGCGGTCGCGCGCAATCTCATCATCGATCGCGTGCGGCGCGAACAGATCGTGCCGATCGAGGCGGTGGCCGATCTGAATTCGCTGGGCGTCGCCAAGGACGAACCCGGGCCCGACCGCGTGGTGGCGGCGCGCGACGAATTGCGCAAATTGCAGGCCGCTCTCGATCATCTTCCGCCGCGCGCCCGCGAAGTGGTGACGCTGCGCCGGATCGAAGGCGTGCCGCGGCGCGAAATCGCGAGCCGCATGGGCATCACGGAAGACACGGTGGCCGAGCATCTGAGCGCGGGCATGCGCGCGCTCGCCGATCTGCTTTACGGCGGGCCGTTCGGGAGGGAACTGTGAACGGCGCAGGCGAGATCGAGTTGCGCGCTTCGCAATGGCTGGAGCGCCGTGACCGAGAGGATTGGTCGGGCGCCGATCAGGAAGCGCTCGATGCCTGGCTCGATGCGTCGCCCGCCCATGAAATCGCCTATTGGCGGCTCGATGCGGCATGGGAACGCACCGACAGGCTCGCGGCCCTTCGCAGCGCCAAGCCCGAAAGCGAGGCAAGGCGCGCGAGCCTTCCGCTGATCGCGAAAATTGCTGCGGCATTCATCGTGCTCGCCGCGCTCGGCGGCGCCTATCTCGGTTTTACGCCGCGCGCATCCGAGCGCACATTCGCGACCGCGCTCGGCGGGCGCGAAACGGTCTCATTCGGCGACGGCTCGCAGATCGAGCTCAACACCGACACGGTCCTGCGCACGCGCATGACGACCGCCGAGCGCACCGTGTGGCTCGAAAAGGGCGAAGCCTTTTTCCGCGTGCGCCACGATGCGGCCGATCCCTTCATCGTGATTGCGGGCGATCACCGCATCACCGATCTGGGCACGGAATTTTCCGTGCGCCGTTCGCCGGGCGCGCTGAAGGTCGCGGTGCTGGACGGCCGCGTGCGTCTGGGTTCGAGCGAAGCCGGAAGCGCGCAGCATGTGCTGATTTCGGGCCAGGTCGCGGCCGCCACGGGCGATTCCATCGTGGTGACGCGGCGCTCGAAAGCCGCGCTCGCCAACGAGCTTTCCTGGCGGCGCGGCGTTCTGGTGTTCGATGAAACCGCGCTCGGCGAAGCCGCCGCCGAACTCAACCGCTACAATCGCGAGCAGCTTGTCATCGCCGATCCGTCGCTGTCGCGGCTCGTGATCGCGGGTAGTCTGCCGACCAACGACATCGAAGGCTTCGCGCGCCTCGCGCAAACCGTTCTTGGGCTTCATGTGGAGCATCGGGGAAACGACATCGTGATTTCGCGCTGACGCGACGCGGGAAAACGCCGTCATAAGGGGGGGACTATGAACAGATTTCTGAAATCCGCGGCTTTGGCAGGCGCGAGCCTCGCAGCCCTTTCGGGTGCCGCGTTCGCAGACGAATTCAACGTGCCGGGCGGCGATCTCAAGACCGCGCTCAACGCCTTTGCGATCCAGGCGCGCGTGGCGCTGATCGTCTCGGGCGATACGGTGCGCGGTGTGCGCACCGAAGGCGTGAAGGGCGATCTTCCCGCCGATGTCGCGCTCGCGCGCATCCTGAAGGGCACGGGGCTGACCTCGCAGCGCACCGCCTCCGGCGAAATCGGCGTGGTGCCGCTGAAAACCATTCCGCGCAATCAGCGCTCGGATGCGGGCGATGCGAGCTTGCGCCTCGCCGCCGCATCCGCCTCGGCCGCAGCATCGGTCGAAACCGTCGTCGTCACTTCGTCGAAGATCAAGGGCGATATCCAGACGGTTCCAATCGCCATCACCGCATTATCGCAGGAGCAATTGACCTCCCGGCAAATCGCGGGCGGGCCGGATTTGGTGAAGGAAGTCCCCAACCTCACATTCTCCAAAACCAATTTCACCGGCTACAACATCGAAATCCGCGGCATCGGCACGCAGGCCATTTCGGTGACGACCGATCCGGCCGTCGCGGTGGCGTTCAACGACATTCCCTTCATCCGAAATCATTTCTTCGAGCAGGAATTCTATGACGTCAATCAGGTCGAAGTGCTGCGCGGCCCGCAAGGCACGCTTTACGGGCGCAACGCGACGGCGGGCGTGGTCAACGTCATCTCGGCAAAACCCACCGACCAGTTCGAGGCGATGGTCTCGGCCGATTTCGGAAATTATCACAATCGTCGCTACGAAGGCATGGTGAATATCCCGATCGCGGACGACCGCCTCGATCTGCGCATCGCGGGCGAATGGACGAAACGCGACGGTTATACGTTCAACGAAACGACCGGCCAGCCGATCGACGGGCGCGATCTGTGGTCGACGCGCGTCACGCTCGGCATGAAGCCGTTCGATCATGTGCAGGCCTATCTCGTCTGGGAGCATTTCGGCGAGGACGACGACCGCTTGCGCTCCGCCAAGCAGCTTTGCGATGACGATCCGGGGCCGACACAGATCGGGCCGTTCGCGCAATCGTTTACCTTCCACGACAGCGGAACCTTCACCAATACCGGTGCATTCATTCCGATCGCGGCGGGTGAATATGTCACAACGCTTGACCGCTCGGCGCGCGGCGCGCTGACTCAAGGGTGCGTGGGCGGTTCCCTCTATTCAGCCACCTCATACCAGACGCCGAATGGGGCCGCGCTGCCCATCGTCTATGCGGCCTGGGTCGGCGCTCTGTCGCCGCTCATGACCACGGTCGATCCCTATGCAAGCGACACCCAGCCCAGAAGCCTGCGCGTAATCGAGTCCGAACTGAAGCCCGTCTATCAGGCCAAGAACGATACGCTCGAATTCAACGTCGCGTATGACGTCACGCCCGCGCTCAGCTTCACCTCGCAAAGCGGTTACAATTACGATTTCCTGGCGTCGATCGAGGATTTCAACCGCTTCAATTCCAATCCCGGCATCTTCTTTACCTCGAGGGATGAGCAGGACCCCGCATGTCCGGGCTGCTTGGGCGACAACGGGAGTGTCGGAGCTTTGTTCACGCCCAACGGCGTGCTGTGCGATCCGCAGCTCGGCTGTTCGACCAAATTCGTGGGCGAGGATTTGTCGCAGGAACACTCCTGGCAGCTCAGCCAGGAATTCCGGCTGGCGTCGAATTTCAAAGGCCCGCTCAACTTCAGCGTCGGCGCGAATTATCTGCACTACGAAACGTTCGAAGATTACTACGTGTTCTTGAATCTGCTCACACTGGTCTCGCGGCAGTTGGATAAAGCGTACACGCCGGGCGACGCCGTTTTGAACGGCATGTGCGGCGGCATTCCAGAGCCGCACGCCTATCCCACGCAATATTCGGTGGTCCCGCTCGCGCTAAACTGTCCCTACACCGATCCCACGCCGCTCGCGCCCGGCTTCAACGGGCAGGGGCACAATTATTTCCGCAGCGAAAATCCCTACATCCTGAATTCCTATGCGGGTTTCGGTGAGGTCTATTACCAGCTGACCCCCGATCTGAAACTGACGGGCGGCTTGCGCTGGACCAGCGATCATAAGCATTTCATCGAAATTCCCAGTGAGGTCCTGACCGCGGGGTGGGGGTATCCGGCAACCGGTTCGCTTGATCAACAATGGAACGAATGGACGGGCCGCGCGGTCGCGAACTGGACGCCCAAGCTCGATTTCACCGATCAGACGCTGGTCTATGCCTCGTTCTCGCGCGGCTACAAGGCGGGCGGCGCCAATCCGCCGCCGCCGAATTTTTATGCGGGCTTCACCAGCGGCTCGGTCACCCATCCGCTCACCTTCGCGCCGGAATTCATCAACGCTTACGAACTGGGCACCAAAAACACGCTCGCCGATGGCGCGCTCAC
>DATIZS010000238.1:0-2119 GCA_035516955.1 Rhizomicrobium sp. | reverse complement strand
CGGGTCGATCTGAGATTCGATGACCCTCAAATTGCGCGACTGCGTGGTGTTCGCGTAGGGATCGAATGGAAATGTCGACGC
Source organism: Rhizomicrobium sp. (assembly GCA_035516955.1). GTDB lineage: Bacteria > Pseudomonadota > Alphaproteobacteria > Micropepsales > Micropepsaceae > Rhizomicrobium. The sequence goes on along the minus strand of DATIZS010000238.1, from coordinate 2,038 downwards.
CATCACCGGCGTGAAGTTGAAGCCGAGCGGTTCGTAGTAGGGCAGGGTCAATCCATTCGGCACCTCGAATGCGCTTGGGGAATAAAGGGATGTAGGTCTGCACCCCTGGCTCAGATACACTGCGCTTGCATATGCCAGCGGAGCGCCGATTGCCGGCATGGGTATGCCGCCGATTTCAGTTGGTACGGGATCGGTTTCGCAAAGCTGCTTGCTGGTGCGCAGGCGGTCATCGTCTTCCTGGAAGTGTTCCCAAAGAGCTGTGACCTGCAATTGGCTTGTCGGCTTCAGGGCCAGCGTGACGCGCGTGGACCACAAATCGCGGCCGTCGATGGGACTGCCGGTGATTTCGTTGGTCGTATAGCCGTCGCGCTTGGTCCATTCGCCTGCAATGCGCAGATCGGCCCGATCATCCACGATGGGGATATTGACCATGCCTTCGTAGCGGCGGTTGGTATAATTGCCCCAGTCGGCGGAGAGCATGGCTTCGAATTGGTCGGTGGGTTTGGCGGAGATGACGTTCACCACGCCGGCGGTCGCGTTGCGGCCATAAAGCGTGCCTTGCGGTCCGCGAAGCACTTCGACCTGATTGACGTCGAAGAATTCCTGCTCGAAGAAATGGTTGCGGATGAACGGAATATCGTTCAGCGCGACCGCCACGGCCGGATCGGTTGTCACCGAAATCGCCTGTGTTCCAATGCCGCGAATCTGGATTGAGTAGCCGGAGAAATTTGTTTTCGTGAAGGTGAGGTTCGGCACCTCCTTCACCAGATCCGGACCGCCTGCGATCTGGCGGGAGGTAAGCTGTTCCTGCGAAAGCGCCGTGATGGCGATCGGCACGGTCTGTATGTCGCCCTTGATTTTCGAAGAGGTTACGACGACGGTTTCCACGCTTGCGGCTGCGTGAACCTGTGCGAGTTCGGCGACGCGAGTAGCGGGCGCAGGCGCTTTCGCCTCCGGCATGTTCGGCCCAACAACGATGCCGGCCGCTTCGCGATGACTGGAAAAGCCGGTGCCCGCGAGAATATGCGACAGCGCGTCGGCGACCGAAAGATTGCCCTTCGCGCCGCGCGTGTGCACGCCGTTCACCGCGACCTCGGAATAGATGAGCTGGATGCCCGTCTGCTTGCCATAGGCATTGAGCGCGACATTGAGATTGCCGCCCGGAATATCGAATTCGTCGGCATGCGCGGCCGCGGCGAGCGCGATCAGCGACGCGCCGCCCGCCAGCGCCAGTTTCAATCCCCTCGAAATATTCATCTTTCCCCCTTCACGATATTCAGCGTGTGATCTCGATTTCATTGCCGCGCGTTACGGCGCGAAGGCCCAAGAGATTGCGCGCGAGTTCCACGAAGCCGGCGACGTTGCCGGTCGCGAACGTTCCGCCGATGGTGATGCTGGCGGTCGCCGGATCGGCGATCCGGATTTTCGTCGCGTTATAGCGATTGAACTCGGCCGCAGCGTCGGCGAGCGTCGTCTGGCTGAAAATGAGCAACCCGCGGCGCCAGGCGAGCTGGTCGGCCATCGCGCTTTGCGTTTGCCTGACGAGCGATATCGAACCGCCCTTCTCCATCACCGCATCGCCCGGCACGAGCAGCACGGACGGATTGTTGACGCCGTCGACCGCCTCGAAGCGCGCGCGGCCGTGCGTGAGCGCAACTTCGAAACGCCCGCCATCGTCGCGAATGAGGAATTCGGTGCCGAGATCGGTCACGCGCCGGTCGCCGATAACGACGGAGAACGGCCGCGCCGCATTGTGCGTGACCCGGAAATAGGCTTCGCCGTGTTCGAGCACGACCGTGCGTTCATGCGCGGTGAGCCTGGTCCTGATCGCGGTGTTGGTGTTCAGTTCGATCTGGCTTCCGTCGGCAAACGAAATAACCTTGTGGCCGCCCAGCGCGGTGGCAAAACTCTCTTCGCGCGAGCGCGGCGCCATCGTCACCATTCCGACGCTCAATATCGCGACGGCGGCCAGCACCGCAGCCGCGCGCAGCAGCATCGGGCGAAACAGATTCCACGAATTCCGCCTGGCTTGCCCGTC
>DATIZS010000237.1:0-4204 GCA_035516955.1 Rhizomicrobium sp. | reverse complement strand
GCCGCCGTCGAGCACCTTGACGAGGACGATGTTGGCCAGCATGTCGCCCATGTCGCGCGGGGTCATCTGGTTTCGCGAGGGAAAGGCGCGCGGACCCCGAAGCCGCTCCCACAATGCGAGGCCCTTGCGCGTGACCGGGTTCTGCAATTCGCCCGGCGCAACGCGCTGTGTCATCACCGAGCGTTTTCTGGTCACGAGACCCCGCTATCGTGCGCTCCCGGCAGACTTGGGGGCCAGTGGTTAATAAAGTACAAACAGGTAAAGAGGTTCCCGCTTTGCGCCTGTCCGTTCTCGATCAATCGCCGATCCGCAAGGACGGCACGCCGGCCGAGGCCATCGCCGAAACCTTGAAGCTCGCGCGCGCGACGGATGCGCTGGGCTATCAGCGCTATTGGCTGGCCGAGCATCACAATACGGGATCCTTTGCCGGGGCATCGCCGGAGATTTTGATCGGGCGCGTGGCGGCGGAGACCAAGCGCATGCGCGTGGGCGCGGGCGGCGTGATGCTGATGCATTACAGCCCGCTCAAGATCGCCGAGGAATTCCGCATGCTGGAGACGCTTTATCCCGGGCGCATCGATCTGGGATTGGGACGCGCGCCGGGCGCCGATGAAAAGACGACACGCGCGCTGCAGGCGGGCCCGCAAAGCTGGGGCATCGATGCGTTTCCGAGCCAGGTGCATTTGCTGAAACAGTTTCTGGAGGATTCGATTCCCGACGATCATCCCTATCGCGGCATTCATGCCGAACCGCGCGGGAACACGCGCCCCGAAATGTGGCTGCTGGGATCGGGCATCCACAGCGCGGTTTATGCGGCGGAATTCGGCTTGCCGTTTTCCCACGCCTATTTCATCAATCCGGAGGGCAGCGAAGCGGCCTGCGCCACCTATCGCGAGCGCTTCAAGCCGAGCGTCTGGTGCGAGCGGCCGAGGATTTCGATGGGCGTGTCGGCGCTCGCCGCGGAAACCGAGGAAGAAGCCGCGCGGCTGGCGTCGTCGCGCAATCTCTGGGCGATGCGATTGCTGACGGGCCGGCCGATCCAGTTTCTTCCGCCGGAAGAAGCGCTGGCATACGACGCGAACGATCAGGAACGCGCGCTGCTGCGCGCCATCGAAATGCGCTCCGCCACCGGCGCGCCGGAACAGGTGCGCACGAAATTGCTCTCGCTCGCCGAGCGCCATGGCGCGGAAGAATTGGTGATCGTCACGATCACGTATGATTATGAGTCGAGACTCAGATCATATGAACTGCTGGCCAAAGCGTTTGCATTGACAACGTGATGTCATCCCGGTCGAGCGCAGCGAGAACCGGGACCCACCGGGATGTTTCTCCGTGGGTCCCGGCTCTTCGCGATGCCTTCGCATCGCTCGGCCGGGATGACAATTATTATGTCACGGGCAACAACCCGATCACCGCGCCCGTCATCATGCTTGCCATCGTGCCGGATAAAAGCGCGCGCATCGCGAGCGGCACGATCTCGTCGCGGCGTTCGGGCGCCATGCCCGAGATCGACGCGATCATGATGCCCACCGATCCCGGATTGGCGAAGCCGCACATGGCATAAAGCATGATGAGCCGGGCGCGGGAATCGAGCGCGTTCGCGGGCAGCGCCGCGAGATTCAAATAGGCGACGAATTCGTTGAGCACCGTCTTGTCGCCCATCAGGGCGCCCGCGGTTTGCACCTGATTTGCGGGGATGCCGAGGAGCCACACGACCGGCGCGAAGATCCAGCCGAAGATGCGCTCCAATGTCAGCGGCGCGCCGAGCACATTGGGCAATTGCGCGAGGATGATGTCGGCCAGCGCCACCAGCGCCACGATCACGAGCAGCATCGCGACGATGGAAAGCCAGAGCTTCAATCCGTCTTCGGTGCCGCGCGCCACCGCATCCATCGACGAGCGATAGACGGAAGCCGGCGCCGCTTCCGCTGAGGTTTCCTCCGCGCCGGGAATCATCACGCGCGCGATCAGGATGGCGGCGGGAAGCGACAGCATCGAGGCGACGAGAATGTGTCCCAGCGCGCCCGGCACCACCGGATTGAGGATGGTGGCGTAGAGCACGAAGACGGTGCCTGCGACGGTCGACAATCCCACTGTGAACAGCATGAACAATTCCGCGCGGGTGAGCTTCGCGAGATAGGGACGGATGAGAAGCGGCGCCTCGATCATGCCGAGGAAGATCGTGGCCGCCGAGCCCAAACCCACCGCGCCTCCGATGCGCATGATCTTGCGCAGGCCCCACGAAAGCGCATTCACGATCAAGGGCAGGATGCGCCAATGCCAGAGCAGCGCCGAGAGCGCCGAAATCACGATCACCAGCGGCAAGATGCCGAAGGCGAAATTGGTAAGCGCTTTGGGCTCGGTGACGAGGAAGGGCGACGCGCCGCCGCCGAGATAGCCGAAGACGAAGGCGCTTCCCGCTTTCGTCGCGCTTGTCAGCGCATCGACGACGCCGTTCAGCGAGAACAATGCGGCGCGCGCGAGCGGGACTTTCAGCAGAAGCAAGGCCAGCGACACCTGCAACACGAGCCCGGCGGCGACCGTGCGCCAGGGAAAGGCGCGGCGATTCTCGGAACAGATCCAGGCGAAAGCAACGATGGCGACGATGCCGAGGAGCGATTGGAGATGAATCAACATGTTGTCATCCCGGAAACGCGCGGCAGCGCGTTATCCGGGACCCACCGATCCGCTTTCCGATGGGTCCCGGCTCGCGCATTGCTCGCGCAATGCTTGGCCGGGATGACAAGCCTGTTGCGAGGAAACATGACGTGACATCCCCCCAATAACCGTCACAATCTGTACGCCGATTCGGGGCCCGGGATGGCGGACGGCAAAGAGAGAATCGGGGAAATCCGCGCGCTCATCGGCGCGCGCGCGCTGCCGCCGCTGCTGCTCGTGCTCTATCATTTCAGCGAAGGCCACGGCTATCAGCATTTCCGCTCCTTCGACGTATTCGTCGCCAAGGGTTATCTGTGGGTGGAATTCTTCTTCGCGCTGTCGGGATTCGTGCTGACGCTGGTCTATGGCGCGAGGCGTTTTTCCTACGGCGATTTCCTGAAGGCGCGGCTGGCGCGGCTTTATCCCCTGCATCTGGCGACGCTTCTCATCATGCTCGCGATGATCGTCTTCTTCGACTGGCTGACGCAGCTTGAGGGCGCGGCGCCCATGTATCACCAGCTCTATTATCATCCCTACGCGACATGGCAGAGCTTCATCGCCAATCTGTTTCTGGTGCAGGCGTGGCATCTTTTTCCGGCGCTGTCGTGGAACGGGGTTTCGTGGTTCGTCAGCGTGGAATTCTTCCTCTGCCTGATCTTTCCCGCCTATCTGTGGTTCGCGCGCGGAGGGCTATGGCATGGGCTCGCCATCATCGCCGCCGGACTCGTGGCCCTCTTCTTCATGTGCACGAAATCGGGCCATGGGCTCGACATCACCTTCGATTACGGAATCCTGCGCGGCATGGCCGATTTCGCGGTCGGCGCCGGCATGGCGGTGCTCTACCGCAAGCTCAAGCCGATGGCCGATCGGCTCTCCGAACATGCGCTGAGCGCGGTGCAGATCGCCATTACCGCGCTCTTTCTCTATGCGGTCTACGACACCGGCTGGTCGCACCGTCCGGCCGATTACTGGATCGTGCCGCCGCTGCTCGCCACGATATTGGCGGTGTCGTTCGACCGCGGCGTGATCGCGCGCGCGCTGGGCGCACGGCCGCTGATGCGGCTGGGGGAATGGTCGTTCGCGATCTATATGGGCCAATCGGTCTGGCTCCAGCTTCTGCATTACAACGGCCCGGTCCCTGCGCTTGCGCCCGTGCTGGAGGCCAATCTTCACTGGATCCTGCCCATCGTGCTGGTGATCGTCTGCGCGGGCTGGGGCGGGCTGCTCTTTTGGGCGGTCGAAAAGCCCGCCAACCAGGCCTTGCGGCGGCTTTTCCTGCGCGGCACTCGGACGGCTTGACCCTGCCCGCCCTATCGGCCATCTAGCGGCGTCCAGCAGAGAGGGGTGTCCCATGACCATTCGCTTCGACGGCAAAGTCGCCATCGTCACCGGCGCCGGAGGCGGCCTCGGCCGCTGCCATGCGCTCGAACTCGCGCGGCGCGGCGCGAAACTCGTGGTCAACGATCTGGGCGGCTCGGTCGACGGCTCCGGCGGCTCCTCGGAAGCCGCCGCCAAGGTGGTGGACGAGATCAAGGCCATGGGCGGC
>DATIZS010000236.1:0-4512 GCA_035516955.1 Rhizomicrobium sp. | reverse complement strand
CGCTGCCGCCCTTGATCAAGGGCTATGTGCGCGTCGGCGCGGCCATCGGCGACGGCGCGGTGATCGACCGCCAGTTCGGCACTACCGACGTGCTCATCAGCGTCGCAACGAAAAGGATCGATGCGCGCTACAGAAGCCGCTTCGACGCCGCGAAAATCTAGACCATATCGAAGAGCAGGACTTCGGAAGGCGCCACCGCGCGCACCGCGATGTCGTTTGCGTCGGTGATGGCGGCGGCGTCGCCCGCCTTCAGGATCTCGCCGTTGATGTCGACTTCGCCGCGCGCGACCTGCACCCAGGCGCGCCGCCCCGGCTCGAGCACATGCACCGCCTCCACGTCGCCGTCGAATTTCGCCGCCCAGATTTCCGCATCCTGCACGATGCTCACCTCGTTGGTTCTGGGCTCGGGGCTCGCGATACGCGCGAATTTGTTGGCGATCGCGGCGGGATCGATGGATTTCTGCTCGTAGCCGGGCTTGAGGCCCGTCTTGGACGGCACGATCCAGATCTGCAGCAGATGGGTGGGCCGGTCGCGCGAGGCGTTGAATTCGGCATGCACGATTCCGGTGCCGGCGCTCATCTTCTGTATTTCGCCGGGCCGGATGACCGAGCCGTTGCCGAGCGAGTCCTTGTGTTCCAGCGCGCCCGACAGGATATAGGTCACGATCTCCATGTCGCGATGGGGATGGGGCTGAAAGCCGCCGCCACCCGCGATGACGTCTTCGTTGATCACGCGCAACGGCCCGAAATTCATGTGATCGGGATCGACGTAATCGCCGAAGGAAAACGAGTGCCGGCTGTCGAGCCAGGCGATCTTGGTGACGCCGCGTTCCTCGGCCTTGCGAACCGTGAGCATCGATGTTCAGCCTTTCCGGCGCCGTTCGATGGCGTCCCAAATGAGCTTTGCGATATCGGGCCCGCCGAAGCGTTTGACTTCCTGGATTCCGGTGGGCGAGGTGACGTTGATCTCGGTCAGATAACCGCCGATCACGTCTATGCCTGTGAAAACGAGTCCGCGCTTTTTGAGTTCCGGGCCGATGGTCTTGCAGATTTCGGTTTCGCGGGGGCTGAGCGTGGTGGCTTCGGCCCGCCCGCCGACATGGAGATTGGAGCGCGCTTCGCCCGCGGCCGGAACGCGGTTGATCGCGCCCGCGATTTCGCCGTCGACCAGAATGATGCGCTTGTCGCCTTTGCGCACCTCGGGAACGTAACGCTGCACGATGACAGGTTCGCGATAGAACTGCGTGAACATCTCCAGCATCGAGCCCAGATTTTCGTCGTCCTCCCGGACGCGGAAGATGCCGGCGCCGCCATTGCCGTAGAGCGGCTTCAGGATGATGTCGCGATGCTCGTTGCGGAAGCGCGCGATCTCCTCGCGGTCCGAGGTGATGAGCGTGGGCGGCATCAGCTCCTTGAAGAGCGTGACGAAGATCTTTTCCGGCGCGTTCCTCACATGGAACGGATCGTTGACCACCAGCGTCTTCGGCTGCAGCCGTTCGAGGATATGGGTGGCGGTGATATAGGCCATGTCGAAAGGCGGGTCCTGGCGCATCAGGACGACATCGTTCTTCGACAGATCTTGAACGAAGGGCTCGCCCAGCGTGAAATGATCGCCTTTCACGGCGCGAAGCGTGAGCGGGCGCACGCGCGCGCTCACCACGCCGTTGCGGAAGGTGAGATCGCGCGGACCGTAATAGAGAAGATTATGACCGCGCGCCTGCGCCTCGAGGCCGAGCACGAAAGTGGAATCGCCCGCGATGTCGATCTTCTCGACCGGGTCCATCTGGACGGCAATGCTCAATCCCATGAAGACTCCCGGGCTGATTTCGGATTGGATTTTCCCACGGTGTCACGGCCCGCGACTGCGGGCCATGACATCGAGAGCGTGATTCCGTTCATCGCAAAACTTCCTAATTCAACCGCCGCTTGAGGCCGTGAAGCCCCAGCGCCGCCTCGTTATGTATGGCGGCGCCGGGATTTGCCAATGCCAGGCACGCCTCATAGGCCCTTTGCGCCGCCCCCAGCGCGCCCGACTGTTCGTTCATGCGCGCCAGCTCGAGCCACAATTCGCCCCGCCTCGGCGCGATCAGCACCATGCGCTTGGCGACTTCGAGCGCGCGCATCCGGTCGCCCGCCTGGATGACGCGCAGCTTCAGATTGTTGGCGAGCCTGAGCAGCACTTCGCTGTCGCTGACGGGCTCGGCGAGTCCGGGCTCTTCCGGTCCGCCCATGACGGGCGGCGCGGTCAGGCGTTCGCGGTCTATGGCGGCACCGCTGTTGAAAGGATCGATCACGGCTTCGCTGCCGCGTTTTTCCAGCCGGAGCAGGAAATGGCCGGGCGAGCTCAGGCCTTGCGACTCGAAGCCGCCCGCGCGCGCGGCATGGATGTAAAGAACGCCGAGCGCCACCGGCAGCCCGCGCCGCCGATCCATCACCGCGATCAGATCGGCGTTGCGCGGGTCGTCGTAGGAGAGCCGGTCGCCGTCATAGCCGTAGCGGCCCACCATCAAGGCCGCGAGCGCGCGTGCCGCATCGTCGGCATAGGACAGGATCTGCAATTCCTGCCGCGCGGCTTCGGCGATTTCGGCGAGATGGGTTTCGTAAGGGATAAGCGGACGGCCTGCGTGATCGAGCGCCGCCAGCATCAGCGCGGCATGCGCGATGTCGTGCGGGCCGTCGCCGGCCTCGCCCAATGCGCGCAGATAATCGGCAGGGTCCATGTCCATGAGGATAGACTCAAGCCCCGCCTTCGCGCCAATCGCCGGGACGGAAGGCGTCCCGGAAATGGCGCAGCCCCGCGCCTATCGCCACGATGTCGAAACGCACGCCCCGGCTCCGGAGCCCGGGCCGTTGCGCAAGATAAAGGCTTGCGGCCCGCGCGATTCTGGCCTGCTGGCGCGGGGCGACGCTTTCGGCCGCGGCTCTGGCATCGGCGCGGTTCTTGACCTCGACGAAACAGACGAGCCCCGAAGGCGCGCGCACCACCAGATCGATCTCGCCGGCATGGGTGCGCACGCGCCGGGCGAGGATGCGATAGCCCTTGAGCATGAGGAAGACCGCGGCGATGGCTTCGCTCCGGCGACCGCGCCGTTCGGCCTTTTGGCGCGCGTCAGGGCTTCGCATCTTTGCCCTTCATCGCAAGCGCGCGCTCATAGACCTTGCGCCGCGGAACATCGAGCGCCTCGGCGACGAGATCGGCCGCCGCACGTACCGGCATGAAGAGAAGCGTTTTTTCGAGCAGCCCGTCCATGCGCGAGAGATCGGGCGCGGTTTCGCCGGGCGGCCCGACGAGCAGGGTTATCTCGCCCTTCGGCGGTTCTCTCGTCTCATAATGCGACGCCAGATCGGGCAGCATTGCGCGATTGATTTCTTCGTGCAGCTTCGTCAGCTCGCGCGCGACGATGGCGGGGCGCGGACCGAGTGTTTCGGCCATATCCTTCAGGCTTTCGGCGAGGCGCTGCGGCGATTCGAAAAAGATCAGCGTGGCGCGGATCGTTTTTAGTTCTTCAAGTGCCGTGCGCCGTTCGCCGCGCCTGGAAGGCAGGAAGCCGGCAAACAGAAAACGATCGCTCGGCAATCCCGCCAGCGTCAAAGCCGCGAGCGGCGCCGACGCGCCGGGGATCGTATGCACGGGAATGCCTTGCGCGATCGCCTCGCGCACAAGCTTGTAACCGGGATCGGAGATGAGCGGGGTTCCCGCATCGCTGACGAGCGCGAGCGCGGCGCCATGGGCAAGCCGCGCGAGGATCCTCGGCCGCTCGCGCGCCGCGTTGTGATCGTTATAGGCCGAAAGCGGTTTCGATATGCCGTGGATGGCGAGGAGCTTCGCGGTCACGCGCGTGTCCTCCGCCAAAATAGCGTCGCAATCCTTGAGGATATCGAGGGCTCTGAGCGTGACGTCGCGCGCATTGCCGATCGGCGTCGCCGTTACGTAAAGCCCGGGCGCGAGCGCGTTTTGCGATTTTCCGCGGGCCGCCTTAGGCTCGGCCCCTTTCGAGGAAGAGTTTGCGTCCATGATCCCGTCCGCCCGCCGCGTCCGCCTCGTTCTTGCCGCCCTTTCGATAGCAGCTTTGAGCGCATGTGCCACCGAAGAGAAGGCGCCGCCTCCGCCGCCGCCTCCGCCGGTGCCCGCCATGCCCCCGGCCGCCCATCCCATGACGGCCGAGGAGCCGGGCTTTTTGCGCCTCTCCAACATGCCGCAAAACAAGGTTCCGGTGCGGGTGGGGCTGCTTCTGCCCTTCTCCAACGGCTCGGCGGCGACCCGCGCGCTTGCCCAGGCCATGCTGAAATCGGCGGAGCTCGCGCTCTTCGATTCCGGCAATCCCAACATCCTGCTCATCACCGCGGACGAGGGCTCCACGCCCGAACAGGCCGCCGCGGGAGCGAAAGCGCTGCTCGCCAAGGGTTCGGAGATCATCGTGGGCCCGCTCTTTTCCCCCTCGGTAAATGCGGTGGCGCCGATCGCGCGCGACCGCGGCGTGCCGGTGCTCGCCTTTTCGTCGGACCGTACGG
>DATIZS010000235.1:0-2945 GCA_035516955.1 Rhizomicrobium sp. | reverse complement strand
ACCGCCGCGAGCAGAACCGCCACGGGAATCGCTTCGCCGTCGGCATAGCCGTGCGACCAGGCGACCGCCGCGCTCGACGTGGCGATCGCTTCGGCGCCGCAATCCTCCACCAGCCGGGCGCTGGCGGCGTCCCAGGCATTGGGCAGGACCAGGAATCTTCCCGGCGCGTGGAGCGCGCGGAACTTCTCGGCGGCGGTCATGTGCGTTTCTCCAGAATGGCGGGCGAGCCTAGCGCAGCTGCGGCCCGTCCGGCCTCCCATTTTCCCCGTTTCACAGGCAACCCAGCCATGCGCAAAGGACGTCTCAGGCGCTCGCGGAATCGAGCTCCGCCAGTGCTTCGGCATCGAGCCTGAGCTTCACGGCGGCGATCAGGTCTTCGACCTGCTCGACGCTCGTGGCGCTGACGATGGGCGCGGTGACGGCGGGGCGCGCCATCAGCCAGGCGATCGCCGCGCGCGCGGGCGTCGTCTTGAGCCGCGAGGAAACCGAATCGAGCGCCGCAAGGATTTTCCGGCCGCGATCGTTGAGATATTTCTTCACTACCGTGGCGCCGCGCGGGCTTTTCTTCGCATCGTCTTCGCTGCGGTATTTGCCGGAGAGGAACCCCGAGGCGAGACCGTAATAAGGCACGACGCCGATGTTCTTTTCCCGGCAAAGCCCCGCAAGCCCCGCCTCGAAACCCGAGCGGTCATAGAGATTGTAAAGCGGCTGCAGCACTTCATAACGCGGCAGGCCGTGCTTCTCGCTGACCGCGAGCGCTTGCGCCAGCCGCTCGGCGGAATAGTTGGAGGCACCGACGAGGCGCACCTTGCCCGCTTTCACGAGATCGCCGAATGCTTCGAGCGTCTCTTCGAGCGGATTTTCTTCGTGATCGCGATGGGCGAAATAGATGTCGATGTAATCCGTCTTGAGGCGCTTCAGCGAAGCGTCCGCGGCCGCATGGATCTGCGATTTCGACAGACCCGGCTTGCCGCCGATAGGCAGCATTCCGACCTTGGTGGCGATGACGACATTCTTGCGGTTCTTGCGCGACGCCATCCAGTTGCCGAGCACAGTTTCGGATTCGCCGCCCTTATGGCCGGGAACCCACATCGAATAGACATCGGCCGTGTCGACGGCAGCGAAGCCCGCTTGGGCGAACGCATCGAGGACGGCGAAACTCGCCGCCTCGTCGGCCGTCCAGCCGAAGACGTTTCCGCCCAGCATCAGGGGCGCGATCGCTAGATCCGATTTTCCGATTTTCCGCTTTTCCATCGAACCTTTCCTCCTGCGCCGATGCTGCGACAACGCGGCGAGAAACGCAAAAGGCCCGTGGGGACGCCCCCCGCGGGCCTTTTGACATTCGATAAGGCGAATTATTCCGCGGCTTCCGCCAGTTGCGGGGCGGCCTGAAGCACGTCCGCGCCCACATGGGCCTCGAACGTCTTGAAGTTTTCGCGGAACATGGAGACGAGCTTCTTGGCCTGCGCGTCATAAGCCGCTTTGTCGGCCCAGGTGTCGCGCGGGTTCAGGATGTTCGCGTCCACGCCGGGCACGGAAACCGGCACGCGGAACCGGAAATGCGGATCGACGCGCATCTCTACGTTCGCGAGCGTGCCGTCCAGCGCCGCCGCCAATAAGGCGCGCGTCGCCTTGATCGGCATGCGCTTTCCCGTGCCGAACGCGCCGCCGGTCCAGCCGGTGTTGACCAGCCAGCAATCGGCCTGATGCTGGCCGATGAGATCGCGCAGGAGATTGCCATATTCGGTTGGATGGCGCGGCATGAAGGGCGCGCCGAAGCAGGTGGAGAAGGTCGGCTGAGGCTCCTTGCCGAGGCCCTTTTCGGTGCCCGCAACTTTCGCCGTGAAGCCGGAGAGGAAGTGATACATCGCCTGCGACGGCGTGAGCTTCGCGATCGGCGGCAGCACGCCGAAGGCGTCGGCCGTCAGCATGATGACGTTCTTGGGGTGGCCTGCAATGCCGGTGGTCGAAGCATTGGGAAAGAAATCGATCGGATAGGCCGCACGGGTGTTTTCCGTGTAGCGGCCGTCCTCGAGATCGAGTTCGCGCGTGACCGGATCCATCACCACGTTTTCGAGCACCGTGCCGAAGCGGCGCGTGGTCGCGAAAATCTCCGGCTCGGCTTCCGGCGAAAGCTTGATCACCTTGGCATAGCAGCCGCCTTCGAAATTGAAGACGCCGTTTTCGCTCCAGCCATGTTCGTCGTCGCCGATCAGCGTGCGCGAGGCATCGGCCGACAGCGTCGTCTTGCCCGTGCCGGAAAGGCCGAAGAAGATCGCCGCATCGCGGTTCTTGCCGACATTGGCCGAGCAATGCATCGGCATCACGCGCCTGGACGGCAAAAGATAATTGAGGATCGTGAAGACCGATTTCTTCATCTCGCCGGCATAGGAGGTGCCGCCAATGAGAACCATCTTCTTCGAGAAGTTGACCGCGATCACGGTTTGCGATCCGCAGCCGTGGATTTTCGGATCGGCATGGAAGCCCGGAAGATCGATGATCGTGTATTCGGGCACGAAGCCGTCATGCTCGCCGGCGCGCGGCTCGATCAAAAGATGCTGGATGAAGAGCGAATGCCAGGCGAGCTCGGTGACCACGCGCACCGGTAAACGGTGCGTCGGGTCGGCGCCGCCGAAGAGATCCTGCACATAGAGCTCGCGCCCCTGCGCATAGGACATCATGGCATGGAACAGCGCGTCGAAATGGGCAGGCGTCATCGCCTTGTTGTTGTCCCACCAGACCTGGGATTCGCTCGCCGCATCCTTGACGATGAATTTGTCGCCAGCCGAGCGGCCGGTGTGCTGGCCGGTGAGCACCACGATGGGCCCCGATTTGGCCACATGCCCCTCGCTCCGCGCGACCGCGCGCTCATAGAGCTCGGGCGCCGTCAGGTTCCAATGCACGGCCTTCAGATTTCGGAAGCCCTGATTTTCAAGGCCATAGGC
>DATIZS010000234.1:0-7203 GCA_035516955.1 Rhizomicrobium sp. | reverse complement strand
CCAAGATCGCGAGCGTGTCCGCGATAACCACGTCATAGGATTCATTGGCGCGATACCATTCCAGCATAGTGAACTCGGGCGCGTGCAACGCACCGCGCTCGCGATTGCGGAAGACGCGGGCGAATTCGAAGATGCGCGCCTCGCCCGCGGCCAGCAATTTCTTGGCGGCGAATTCGGGCGAGGTGTGGAGGTAAAGCGGATGCATCCGCCCGCCTTCCTCCCACACCGTCTTGAAGGCGGCGAGATGGGCTTCGTTGCCGGGCGAAGCGGCCAGAATGCCGCATTCGACTTCCACGAAGCCTTGCGCCTCGAGCCGTTCGCGGATCGCCGTCTTGATCCGGCCGCGGGACAGAAGGCCTTGGCGCCGGTCGGCATGGGCCGGCTTCGACCAGAACGGGCTCATCGCGCCACCCCTTGGCCTTGCCTTTCGCCCCTGCTATGAGCCAGCGCGCTCAACGCCCGAGAGGTTTTCGTGGTTTCGGTCATCGCCAGCAATGTCCGCAAGGGCAACGTCATCGAGAAGGACGGCAAACTCTATGTCGTCCTCACAGCAGAAAACATCCATCCGGGCAAGGGCACGCCCGTCACCCAGCTCGAAATGCGCCGCATTTCCGACGGGGTGAAGGTCAACGAGCGCTACAAGACCACCGACACGCTGGAAAAAGCCTTCATCGACGAGCGCACGCACCAATATCTCTACAAGGACGGCGATCAATATGTGTTCATGGATCCGGAGACCTTCGACCAGATCCATGTCGGCGCCGGCGTGATCGGCGAGGCGGCACCCTATCTGATCGAGAACATGGAGGTGCGGCTCTCCGCCTATAATGGCGTGCCGATCTCCATCGAAATCCCGGCGCGGGCGAGTTTCGAAGTGGTCGAGACCGAGCCGGTCGTGAAGGGCCAGACGGCGTCCGGCTCCTTCAAGCCCGCGATCCTGTCGAACGGCGTGCGCACCATGGTGCCCACCCACATCACGACGGGAACGCGCGTCGTCGTGCTGACGGCGGACGGTTCCTATGTCGAACGGGCCAAGGACTGATCACACGCCTTCGAGCAAAATCCAGGCGAAGGCGGCGACGGCCAGAAGCGTGCTGATCGCCAGCACATAGCGCATATGGCCGAGCGCGACCGCCTGGCGCGCCTCGGTGGCGCTCAGATCGCGGCCCGATTCTTCGTGACGTTCGACGACGCGCGCCATTTTCAGTGCGGCTTCCTGGCCGCCTTTTGCATGTTGTCGGCGGCGCGTTCGAACTCGCGCACCTGTCTTTCGGCCTCGTCCTTCGCGATGCCGTAGGATTGCTGGATCTTGCCCACGAGCTGGTCGCGCTGGCCTGCGATCTTTTCGAGATCGTCGTCGCTCAGCCGGCCCCAGCGTTCGCGCGCCTTGCCGGAATATTCCTTCCACTTACCCTGAACTTCCTGCCAGTTCATGTCGGATACTCCACTGGAGAACGGCCCCTCGCTCATGAAACGGCCGGACGGTGGGGGAGTTCCGGCGACGCGGGCCGTGCGCGCGGCCGCCAATGTTCCGTGGCCAGAAACCGCGCATAGGCGCGCGTGGAAGGCACGTGCAGCAGCACGGTGTGGATCAGTATCAGAATGGGAACGGCGGTGATGACGCCGGCAGCGCCCCACATCCACACCAATGTTGCCACCATCACGAAGATGGCGATGGGACTGATGACGAGACGGCGCGACAGCAACCAGGGCTGCACGAAATAAGCCTCGACAACATCGAGCGCGAGCAGGATGGCGGGCGGCAGGATCGCGCCGGCGAAGCTATCGGCGGTGACGAACCCGACCGCCGCCGCCGTGAGGATGATCGCGGTCGGCCCGATGACCGGAATGAAATTCAGGATGCCAAAGGCCACGCCCCAGAGTATCGGCTCGGAAATTCCCGCGGCGGCGAAACAGAGCGCGGTGGCGGCCGCAAGTCCCACATTGATGCTCGCAAGCGTGAAGAGATAGCCCGACACGCGATGGCGCACGTCGCGGCAGATGCGCGCCACGCGCAAGCGGTTCGCGAAGCTGCGCGGCAGCAGAATGAGCTGCTTGGCGTAGCGCCGCCGCTCCGACAGAAGGAAGATCGTGAGCACGACCACATAGATCACCGAAGCCGCGACGTCCGGCGCATTGGTGAAGATCGTGGCGACGATGCTGGGCGGCGCGGCCGGCGGCGCGGTTTTCGCCGGCATCGAAACCACGGTGCTGATCCGGTTCGACGCCGATTCCACGGCCGCGATCTGGCTGCGGAACGGCCGGAGCTTGCGCTCGACGGAGTGCACGAGCTCGGGCGCCCTGTGAACCCATTGCGAAAAAGACGGCGCCAGCGCCGCCGATCCCACCGCCAGAGCCGAGGAGAGCGCGAGTACGGTGATGAGTGCCGCGAGCGAGGGCATCAGCCCCAGCCGCTCGAGCGCGTTGGCGATGGGCGCGAGCACCAGCGCAAGGATGACGGCGATTGCGGTGGGCGCGAGCAGCGCGCCGGCCGCAACACCGCCCGTCAGCGCCGCGATGATGAGCAGACCGATGGCGCAAACCCGGATGATCCTCAGATCGCGCCTGAGGCCCGAGACGCGCCCGGAGCGCTTCAGATCACCAATCCGGATACGCGGCGGGAGGTTCAGCGCTTGCGCCTCGATTTTGGGAAGATGAGCGGACACCCGATGCGGGGGTGTCGAAGGGGCTGGGGCGTACCGGACCGGACATCCGCTCGGCTATGGAAACGTGCGCTGCCGGGAATTGTTCCCGGGGCCCAGCCCATAAACGTCAGGCCGCGGCCCGGCGCCCGAGCGGGTGGAAAAACAGCGCCTGTCCCACCGTCGCCTGCACCGTTTCCGGCAGGAAGGGCTTGGCGATGAGATAGGTCGGCTCGGGGCGCTCGCCCGTCAGCAGCTTCTCCGGATAGGCCGTCACGAAGATCACGGGGATGTCGAAACTGTCCAGGATCTCGGTGACCGCGTCGATGCCCGAGCCGCCGTCGCCGAGATTGATGTCGGCCAGGATCAGGCCGGGCTTCTTGAGCTTGGCTTCCTCCACCGCGGAATCGCGGGTGGCGGCGGTGGCGACGACTTCATGGCCGAGCTCGGTGACGAGATGCTCCAGATCGAGCGCGATGATCGGCTCGTCCTCGATGATGAGAACGCGCGAGACGAGTTCGTCCTCGATGCGCTTCTGCACCTCGACGATGGCGCGTTCCACGTCCTCCGCGGGCTGGCCGAGGATGATGCCGGTTTCGCTGGGCGTGAAGGATTCCACTGCCGTGAGCAGCAGCGCCGCGCGGCCCTGCGAGGGCAGGCTTTGCAGCCGGCCCTCGGGCGTGGCGGCTCCCGTATTGGCGGCCTCGCCGCGCGCTGCGGCCTTGGTCCAGACGTTATGGAAAAGCCGGTAAAGCGCCACGCGGGGCGAAAGCGCGGAATCCAAGGAATAATCCTCAGAGGCCAGGCCCGTCAGCGCCGCCCGCACGCAGGCGTCCCCCCGCTCCTGCGAGCCCGTGAGCGCGCGCGCATAGCGGCGCAGATAGGGCAGATGGGGGCTTAAGACCTCGGTCATGGTCATGATGTGCCTCCTCCGAAACCGCGACAATGAGATACCCGAAGCCACAACGTTTACCACCCCAAAATGTTCCCCATTTGATGGAACCTTTTGATACGGCGGACGTTTGCCAGCGACACGGCCCTGTGCGTGAACGAAGTCAAATTCCAGGGAAAGCTGTTAAGCTGCAAGGGCAAGGAAGGAACGCCGTGACGCGTATCATTGAACGGCAGGGCTGGGAATTCGTGAAGGACGACCGGACAACGGATCGAGACAAGCACAAGGAATTGCGGGCGCGGCAGCGGGCGCTGGGCCGCGAACTGCGCCGTATGTACGACGACGTCGCAAAGGAACCGGTGCCTGACGAGTTCGTCGAACTCCTGCGCCGGATCGACAAACGGGACGGAAGAGGCGGACGGAACGACTCGTGACGATGCGCCCGACAGAACAATCCTCCCAACAGCCGCGGGAAACAGCGGACGGCGGCGAACGCTTCAAGCGCGACCTGCTGGAAATGATCCCCTTCCTGCGCGCCTTCGCCCGCTCGCTTTGCGGCAATCCCGACACCGCCGACGATCTGGCGCAGGAGGCGCTCGTCAAGGCCTGGCAGTCGCGCGACAGCTTCGAGGCGGGCACCAATCTGAAGGCCTGGCTCTTCACCATCCTGCGCAACCAGTTCTATTCCGACCGGCGCCGCGCCTGGCGCCAGACGGCCTGGGACCAGGACGCCGCGGAGCGCATCGTCGCCTCCGACGGCGAGCAGAACTGGGCCGTGGACCTCTCCGATACGGCGCGTGCCCTGGGCAGCCTCTCCGACGAGCAGCGCGAAGCCCTGATCCTGGTGGGGGCGGGCGGCTTTTCCTACGAGGATGCCGCCTTGATCTGCAATTGCGCCGTAGGCACGGTGAAGAGCCGGGTCGCGCGCGCGCGCAAATCGCTCATGTCGATCCTTTCGGGCGAGGAGCCACTGCCGCCGGCCGAGCCGTCCGCGCGAGGAGACGCCGCCGATGAAATCATGGCTGAGCTGGACCGGCTGGCACCATCGGCGCCCCAAAAACGGCGAAACAACAAACCCGGCTCAACCCGATAAGGGCGGCTCGCTCAGGTTGCGCCTGATGGTGACCGTCACGGTGGCGCTCGCGCCCATCGGGCTGGCGAGCATCGTGCAGGGCATGGAGCGTGCCCGAAACGACACCGAGGAAGTCCACGAGCGGCTGATCGAGACGGCGCATGCCGCGGGCGGCACCGAAGAGAACATGCTCGCCGCCGCCGAGCAGATCACCCGCGCGCTCGCCAACATGCCGGCCGTGCGCAATGCCGACGAAGGCTGCAATCGCGCGCTCGCCGATGCGCTCAAGGGCCTGAGCTTTTTTACCGACATCGCGCGCATCGACGCGAAGGGCCGCGTCTTGTGCGCGGCCAATCCGCTCGCGGTCGGCCGCGACACGAGCCGGCGCGCCGTCTTCCGGCAGGCGCTGGCGAGCCGCGGCTTCGTGCTCAGCGAGCGCATCGTGAGCCCGCTCACCCAGCAGCCCGTCATCAGCGGCATGCTGCCGCTTCTGAACGGGGCCAATGTCGAGGGCGTGATCGCGATCGCCATCGACGTGCGCTGGCTCGATTACATGGTCCATACCAGCCGGCTGCCGCAGGGATCGGTGGTGGCCATCTTCGACCGCACCGGCGAGCTGATCGCCTCGGACAATCCGAAGATCGCCAATAGGGTGTTCGCCCATCCCGTGTTCGGCGCCAATGCCGTGGAATCCGCGCCCGATGCGGGCGGACATGTCTGGACCTATGCCACCGCGCCGCTGCTTGCGAAGAACGTCTATATCGGTTTCGCCATGCGCCAGTCGAGCCTGTTCGGCGCAACCTATATCCATGTCGGCACCGATTTCGTGCTTCCCATCCTGATGATCGCGCTGACATGGCTCGCGATCTGGATAGGGACGGAGCGGCAGGTGACGCGCTGGATCGCGCAGCTCCGGCGCATCTCGCTTGCCTATCGCAGCGGCCATTACGCCATCCGTCCCGCGCTCGACGGCGCACCTGCCGAATTCCGCCAATTGGGCGAGGCGCTCTCGGCCATGGCCGATTCGATTCAGGAGCGCGACCGCAATTTGCGCGAAGCCGTGGCGCAGAAGACCGTGCTGATGCGCGAACTCCATCACCGCGTGAAGAACAATCTGCAGATCGTGATGAGCCTGCTCAACCTGCAATCGGGGCGCCTGCGCGATCCCGCCGCCCAATCCGCGCTCAAGCAGGCGCAGTTGCGCATCAATTCGCTGGCGCTGGTGCATCGCACGCTGAACGAGATCGAGGATCAGAGCCTCGTCCAGCTCGACCGGCTGCTCACCGATCTCACCCATCAGACCTGCGAAGGTTTCGGCGGCGAGCGGCCGGGGCTGCATGTGGAGACGACGATGGTGCCGAGGCAGGTGGAAAGCGAGATCGCCGTGCCGCTTGCGCTCTTCACCGCCGAGGCGCTGACCAACATCTTCAAGCACGCCTATCCCGGCCAGGGGGCGGGGCGCATCCGCGTCTCGCTCAAGGAAGCGGGCGGGGAAAATCTGCGCCTCTGCGTGGAAGACGACGGCATCGGCTTCGATGTCAGCCGCCCGCGCAACGACAGCAGCATCGGCGCGCAACTGATCGCGAGCTTCGCCCAGCAGGTGGGCGGGCGCGTCGTCATGCGTTCGGCATCGGGCACGGGTACGATCGTGGAAATGGTCTTTCCCGATCCCGATGCGGAGCTAGACGGGGGGCGTGCGCCCCCGCATGGCCGCGCCGACTAGGCTCAGCACGAACAGCACCAGGAAGATGAAGAAGATGATCTTGGCGATTTCGGCGGAGGCGACGGCAATGCCGCCGAATCCGAAGAACGCCGCGATCACGGCCAGAATGAAGAATGTCAGGGCCCAACCGAGCACGGCACGACTCCTCTCATGTTGTTGCCGCCGCGAACGGGCTTGGAGCTTGCGAACCCGTTCGCGGCGGACGCCGGCAAATCAATAGGTCTGGCCGGCGGGTTGCGATTGCTGCACATCCGGCATTGCCGTCTTGGTGACGAGCGTGTTCTCGTCTTTCAGATAGACGAGATTTTCCGGATTGAACGAAACCTCGCGGCCGTTGACATCGGCCTTGATCGCGCGCGCGGTGCCGTCGGTATTCACGTCGACGGATTGCACCGTGCCGATCCGCGCGCCATCGCGCGTTTCGATCGCCGCACTTTTGAGCTCGGCCGAGGCGTTTGGCACATCGGAGAGCGATACGGCCTGGCGCAACTCCGCATTGCTCGGAGGCGCGGTACTGGCCTCTGTTCCCGCACCGGCGCTGCCCGAATTGCCGGCGCCGGGATGCTGGAGCTGCTCCTGGTTGAGCTGCCGGGTCGTTTGTTTTTCGCTGCTGCTGCTTGGCTGCGCTTGCGCGGACAACGCGAAGCCTGCCGCAAAGATCGCGGCCAGGGCCGTTGCCGCCAATGTCGTTTTCGTCATGGGCGTCTCCTTTTCATTTCCTTCAAACGTGTGGGCTTGGGCGCTGGTTCCAGTTGCGGAGAACTCCGGCGCAAGGCACGATTGCGGCCATGAACGAACAGCAGGTCCTTTTGGCCGAAACGGCGGCCCGCGCCTTCGCCGAAGCCGATCCCCGGACCGCGGCGGATGCGGCCGG
>DATIZS010000233.1:0-10208 GCA_035516955.1 Rhizomicrobium sp. | reverse complement strand
TATCCAGGATGACGCAAAAAGACGTGCGCGGAGACATGTCATCGTTCAATTGGAGAACAAGCCCTACGAGCAATGGTCCGACGAAGACAAGGACCACGCATCTGACGTGTGTAGTTCATATGACCTGATGGGCGTGGTGCTCCGAACTCGGCTTGCTCGTCGCGATATGATCCGCTGGGCTTGGCGTCACAGCGTGAAAAGAACTTATAAGATAGTTCTTCCTCACATTAGCTACCTTCGCAGGCCCGAAAACATGGGGCCCGGTTATTTTGACAGCTACACATGGCTGTACGAACTCTGCTGCAAATAGTGTAGTATGCATCCATTGGTGTTTGAACGACCAGGCAAGCGCGGTGAATAGATATTCTGATCGGATCGAAATTGATCCCAAGCTTTGCAGCAGCAAGCCGTGCATTTGTGGAACACGCAAACTTGTGTCGCCAATTAACGATTTTCTTACGAGCGGTACTTCTGAGGCAAGATTATTGCATGAATATCCACAACTCACTCAAGAAGATATTCTTGCGGCAGTTGAGTATACAAAATGACCACCTATATCGACCCGACCAAGGAACAGTTCGCCGCCTTCCGCGAGCTGCCGCGCGGCACGCCGATCCACATGCTCAATCTCGTGCGCCTTCGCGATCGGGCGGCCTATCCCGATGGCCGCAAGGCAACGGGTCTCGAAGCCTATCGCGCCTATGCGCGCGAAAGCGGACCGATTTTCCGCCGCCTCGGCGGCAAGCAATTCTGGGTCGGCAAATTTGAGCACATGGCGATCGGGCCCACTGACGAGAAATGGGACCTCGTCTTCATCGCCGAATATTCCAATGCGCAGGCTTTCATCGACATGCTGCGCGATCCCGCCTATCGCGAGGCGGTGAAACACCGGCAGGCCGCGGTTCTCGATTCCCGCCTCATTCGCCTGGCGCCACAAGCGCCCGGCGAGAGCTTCGGCGAATAAATGGCGACGCCTGCCGAGATCCGGAAATTCGCGCTGGCGCATGACGGCGTTGCCGAAATCGATCACTGGAACCGGCCCGCCTTCCGCACGAAGAAGCGTATCTTCGCCGTGATCCGTCCCGACGGGCTCTATCTGCATCTGCCCGACGAGCGGAAGGAGTTTCTCTTCGAGGCTGATCCTGGAACATTCATTCGCTATATGTGGGGCAAGCGGCCGGAGCTGATCGTCAATGTGAAGAAGATCGGCAAAGCGGAATTGAAGGCGTTGATCGGCGAGGCTTATGAATATGCCAGGCCGCCCGACAAAAGCGCCGCGCGCAAGGCCCCTCGCCGCCCGGTTGCGCGCAAGCCCCGCATCCGCTAAAAGCCTCGCCTTTCCGGCCGTTCCGGCGCTCATCCCGCGCGAGAATTTGGCTGTCATTTCAAAGGTTTGAAACCATGCGCGCGATCCAGGAACTGCAGGCCGAACCCCGCTCGGGCACCGGCAAGGGCGCGGCGTTCCGCGTCCGCCGCGAGGGCAAGGTGCCCGCCATTCTCTATGGCGGTGGCGAGGCCGAACAGGTGGCGCTCAAGCTTTCCCAACGCGAACTCGAGCGTCATTTCGGCACCGGCACCTTCCTCACCACGCTCTTCATGCTGGAGGTGGAAGGCAAGAAGACCCGCGTGATCCCGCGCGAAGTGCAGCTCGATCCCGTCAGCGACCGGCCCGTGCATGTCGATTTCATGCGCCTGCCCAAGGGCGCGGTGGTGACGCTCGCCATTCCCGTGCGCTTCAAGGGCAACGAGAATTCGCCGGGCCTGAAGCGCGGCGGCGTGCTCAACATCGTGCGCCACGAAGTGGAGATGCGCTGCCCGGCGGAGAATATTCCCGAATATATCGAGGGCGATCTTTCCGATCTCGACATTCACGATTCGCTGCACATCTCGGCCTTCAAGCTGCCAGAGGGCGTCAAGCCCATCATCACCCGCGACTTCACCGTGGCTTCGATCGTGGCGCCGACGAGCGTGATCGAAGAACAGCGTGCTGCCGCAGCCGCTGCCGCAGCGGCCGCCGCCGCGCCCGTGGTGGAAGAAGCCGCCGCTGCCGCCGGCGCGCCGGCCGCGCCCGGCGCCGCGCCCGCCCCGGGCGCCGCCCCCGCTCCCGGAGCAGCCGCCCCCGCCGCAGGTGCCGCCAAGGCGCCGGAGAAAAAATAAGACGCGCACCCCGCGCGGGAGCGTGCGATGCCCGATCAGGCGTTACTCATCGCGGGCCTCGGCAATCCGGGCGCCGAATATGCGCGCAACCGGCACAATGCCGGATTCATGGCGGCGGACGTCATCCACGAGAGCTACGATTTCGGCCCCTGGCGCAGGCGCTTTCAGGGCGCGGTGAGCGAGGGAAAGATCGCCGGGCGCAAGGTGTTTCTCCTGAAGCCGATGACCTACATGAACGACAGCGGCGATTCGGTGGCCGCGGCGTTGCGCTTCTTCAAGCTGCCGGTCTCGGCGCTCGTCGTCATTCACGACGAGATCGATCTCGTGGCGGGAAAGCTGAAGGCGAAAACCGGCGGCGGCGATGCGGGTCATAACGGCCTGCGCTCGATCACCGCGGCGCTCGGGCCGGAATACCGGCGGGTGCGCATCGGCGTCGGCCATCCGGGCCAGAAATCGCGCGTGCACGGCCATGTGTTGAACAATTTCTCGAAGGCGGATGAGGATTGGCTCGTGCCGATGCTGTCGGCGATTGCGCAAGCCACGCCCCATCTGGCAAAGGACGACGAAGCGGGCTTCATGAACAAGGTCGCCGTGATCCTCAAACCGCCGACGAAAAAAGAAAAACAGGACGAATAATGGGCTTCAAATGCGGCATCGTCGGATTGCCCAATGTCGGCAAATCGACGCTCTTCAACGCGCTGACGCAAACCGCTGCCGCGCAGGCCGCGAATTATCCCTTCTGCACCATCGAGCCCAATGTCGGCGACGTGGCCGTGCCTGATGCGCGGCTGGACAGGCTGGCGGAGATCGCGAAATCGGCGCAGATCATTCCCACGCGCATCACATTCGTGGACATAGCGGGGCTGGTGCGCGGCGCATCGAAAGGCGAAGGTCTGGGAAACCAGTTCCTCGCCAATATCCGCGAAGTGGACGCCATTGCTCATGTGCTGCGCTGTTTCGAGGATGACGACATCACCCATGTGGAGGGACGCATCGATCCCATGGGCGACGCGGAAACCGTCGAAACCGAATTGATGCTGGCCGATCTCGAAAGCCTGGAGCGGCGCATCGTAGCCATCGAGAAGAAGGCAAAATCGGGCGAGAAGGAACCCAAAGAACAATACGCGCTGATGATGAAGGCCGTGACGCTGCTGCGCGAAGGAAAACCGGCGCGGCTCGCGCAACTCACGCCGGAAGAGCGCGAGCCCTATCGCCAGCTTGGCTTGATGACCGAGAAGCCGGTACTTTATGTGTGCAATGTCGATGAAGGATCGGCGGCAAGCGGCAATCGATTCTCGAAGCAGGTGGAAGAAAAGGCCAAGCGCGAAGGCGCGGGCTGCGTCGTGATCTCCGCGCGCATCGAGGAAGAGGTGGCGCAATTGCCCGAGGGCGAGCGGGCGGAATTCCTGTCGAGTCTCGAGCTGGACGAACCCGGCCTGAACCGGCTGATCCGCGCGGGCTATGCGCTGCTGGGTCTCATAACCTTCTTCACGGCCGGTCCGAAGGAAGCGCGCGCCTGGACCGTGACGCGCGGCAGCCGCGCGCCGCAAGCCGCGGGCGTCATCCACACCGATTTCGAGAAGGGCTTCATCCGCGCCGAAACCATCGCCTACGAAGATTACGTTGCGTTGGGCGGCGAGGCCGGCGCGCGCGATGCGGGCAAGATGCGGCTGGAAGGCAAGGACTATGTCGTGCAGGATGGCGATGTGATGCATTTCCGGTTCAACGCATGACCACGCTCTATTTCGAGGATTTCGCGCCCGGCCAGATCTATCGCGGCGGGCCGTATCACGTGACGAAAGAAGAGATCGTCGAATTCGCGCGCGAGTTCGATCCGCAGCTGCATCATCTCGACGAGGAGGCGGGCAAGAATTCGCTTCTCGGCGGTCTCGCGGCATCCGGCTGGCATGTTTCGGCCATGTCGATGCGCATGTTCTGCGATGCGATTCTGTCGCGCGCGGCGGCGCTGGGTGCGCCCGGCGTGGAGGATTGCCGCTGGATGAAGCCAGTGAGGCCGGGCGACGATCTGCGTCTCGAAATCACCATCATGGAAACGCGCGCCTCGAAATCCAAACCGCAGCTCGGCTTCGTAAAGATGGATTGGCGCGTGTTCAACCAGACCGAACAGGTCGCCTCCTTCATTTCCTCGCCCATGTTTGCGCGGAGGACCGCGCATGTGGTTTGAGGACATCGAAATCGGCGCCAGGCGCGATCTGGGCAGCTACACCTTCACCGAAGCCGAGATGATCGCGTTCGCCAAGAAATACGATCCGCAGCCCATTCATATCGATCCCGATGCGGCGAAGAAATCCATCTATGGCGGGCTGATCGCGAGCGGCTGGCACACGGCGGCCATTTGGATGAAACTCGCCGTGGGCAACCGCATGATGGAACCGGGCGACAAAAAGCTCAATCGCGCCGGCGTTTCGCCCGGCTTCGAGGACATGCGCTGGCTGAAACCCGTCCGCCCCGGCGACACGCTTTATTACTCGAGCGAAGTGGCGGGCAAGGTGGATTTGAAGTCGCGGCCCACGCTAGGCTTGGTGAAGAGCCTGAACGAAGCCCGCGACGCCAAGGGCGAGCTTTACATGAGCTTCATCGGCAAGGGTTTCGTGATACGAAGACCAACGGGAGAATGAGCATGGCGCGCGGCAAGATGATCAAAATGAAGGTGAGCGGCGGCGCGGAGATCGGCGTCTATCGCGTGGAGCCCAAGGGGGGGCGCCGCGGCGGGCTCGTGCTCATCCAGGAAATCTTCGGCGTGACGCCGCATATCCAGGCCTGCTCCGACGGTTATGCCGACGATGGCTACGAAGTGCTCGCGCCCGCTTTGTACGACCGCGAAGCGCCGGGCTTGCAGGCGAGCATGGAGCCGGACTCGCTGCAGCACGCGATCAAGGTCGCGCGCGAACTGCACCCCTTCGATCTCTCGGTGAAGGACACCCAAAGCTGCATCAACGCGCTGAAATCCAAAGGGCCCGTCTTCATCACCGGCTATTGCTATGGCGGCTCGGTGACATGGGCCGCGGCCTGCCGCTGCAACGGATTGGCGGCAGCTTCGGGCTATTACGGCAGTCTGATTCCGGCGCTTGCCGGCGAAACGCCGAAATGCCCCACGATCCTGCATTTCGGCAAGCACGATCTCGGCATTCCGATGGAAGGCGTAGAGAAGGTGATCGCGGCGCATCCCGAGGTGAAGGTCTACATCTACGACGCGGGCCACGGTTTCAATTCCGACCGCGGCGATCATTATAACGACGCGGCCGCCAAGCTCGCGCGCCAACGGACGCTGGAATTGTTCCGGGCGCACGAACGTTAATCTTCCGGAGATCGATGATGGCCTTCGAAATCAAGCTGACTCTGGTGGCGCTCGGGCTGTTTTTCCTGACGGCGTTGCTGACCGGCGTCTGGAAATACCGCCACATGCTTACGAGCCCTACGCATCTTGCGCCGCAATATGTCGATGTCGCCCATAAGGCGGCGCTGAACTATAGTTTCGCGATATTGATTGTGATGAAATTCGAAGAGGTCAGCGGGCTCGGCACGAGCCTCAATCTGCTGTGCGCGAGCCTCATCATCGGCTTCTTCGCCATCGCCACCGCAACCTATGTTCGGCTGGGAATCGCGAACAAGACGGACAATCAGTTCAAGGTGCGCAATTTCAGCACGACGATCGGGACATGGATGCTCATCGCCGCGGAATTCGGCGGGTTCCTCGTGCTGTTCGGCGGTTTCCTTCGCAGCACGTTCGCGTGAAGCCGGTCAACGCAGCGCCGCTTCGATATTCCCGCCATCGACGGTGATGACGGCGGCCGTCGTTTTCTCCGCGCGCGCGAGAAACACGAAGGCGTCGGCCACGTCGGCGGCGGTGACTTCGCGGCCGAGCAGATTGCCGCTCATATAATCCTTCTCGCTCACCCCGCGCGCCTTGGAACGCGCCGCCACCATGTCGTCGGTCAGCAGGCCGGAGCGGATGCGATCGGCGTTCACCGCATTGGCGCGGATGCCCTCGCGGCCGTGATCGAGCGCATATTGGCGCACGAGGAAGAGCGTCGCCGCCTTGGGCAAACCATAAGGCCCGAAATCCTTGCCGGGATTGACCGCCTGCTTCGACGTGTTGAAGAGCAGGCAGCCGCCCGTCGCCTGCGCCTGCATGATGCGCACCGCATGCTGCGCCACCGTGTGATGGGCGAAAAAATTGAGCTCGAAGCTCTCGCGCAGGATTTCGTCTTCGACATGGCCGATGCGGCCCTGCCAGGCGGCGCCCGCATTCGACACCACAATGTCCACGCCGCCGAAGCGCTCGACCACCGCATCGAAGGCGGTGCGCACCGAAACCGGATCGGTGACGTCGCAGAAGAGCGCGAATGCCTTGCCGCCGATCTGTTTGGCGATGGCCTTGGCGGCGTCGAGATCGCGATCGAGGATCGCGACTTCGGCGCCCTCCTTCGCCATGGCCTTCGCGGTGGCGGCGCCGATGCCCGAACCGCTGCCGGTGATGACCGCGACCTGACGCGCCAGCGATTTCTCCGCGGCCTTGCCGAGCTTGGCCTGTTCCAGCGACCAATATTCCACGTCGAACATGTCGGCTTCGGGTATGCATTGATATGTGCCGATGCCTTCAGCATCGGTGATGACTTCGATCGTGTTCTCCGCGATGTCGGCGGCGATGGCCGCATCCTTGGCGCTTCCGCCGAGCCCGAACAGCCCGACGCCCGGCACGAGAACGACGCGCGGCAGCGGATCGAGTTCGTTTTTTTTCGGCACTGCGCGTTCGTTGTTGCGGGCGAAATAATCGTGGTAATGCGCCACATATTTTTCGACGGCGCGCGCGACGGATTTCTTCCATTCGTCGAGCTTGTCCGCTTGCGGCGCGGGCACGATCAGCGGCCAGTTCTTGGTACGGATCGTGTGATCGGGCGTGACGACGCCCACTTGCGAATAACGCGCGAGTTCCGCGCCGTTCACATAATTGAGGATTTCCGGATCGGAGCGGAAACAGAGAATCTGCCGCTTCACCGTGCCCGCCAGATCGTCGCGCGAAATGGCGCAGGCGCCGCGGATGACCGGCGCGATCTCGGCGACGCTGGCCAGATTTTCCGGCAGCGCCGCCTGCTTGATCGTCTTGCGCCCGCTTTCGAGATGCCGCTCGGCCAGCGTCACGAATTCGATCATGCGTTCATATGCATCCTTTGCCGTGTCCGCGAAAGTGAAGATGCCATGTTGCAGGAGCACCAGTCCTTCGACATCCCGGTTCTTGTCGAAGATCGCGGCCACGCTCTTCGCCAGCGCGAAGCCGGGAATCGTGTAAGGCACGTAAGCCACGCGCTTGCCGAAAATCTCGCGCGCGAGTTTTTCGCCGTCGGGCTGGTCGGTGATCGCGAGCACGGCGGTGGAATGGGTGTGGTCGATGAATTTGTGCGGCAGGAAGGCATGCAGCAGCGTTTCGACGCTGGGATTGGGCGCGGTGGAATCCAGCAGATTGACGCGCTGGTAATTCACCATGTCCTCGTCGGAGAGTTTTTCCAGTGCGCGCAATTTGCGCAAAGGCGCGAGCCGCACGGCGGGAAGGCCGGCGGGCTCGATATTGCCCATATCCCAGCCCGAACCCTTCACGCAGATGACATCGACCTCATCGCCCAGAAGGTCGCGCGCGCGGGTCTTCACGCTCGTATTGCCGCCGCCATGCAGCACCAGCTTCGGATCGGAGCCGAGGAGGCGCGTGGTATAGACGCGAAGCGCGAGGTCCTCGCTCACGCCCTTTTCGGCGTAGCGCTTCACAAAATCTTGGGCCTCGGCATCGGACCAGCGGCTTTTCATCCAGGAAACCTTTTCAGATCAGCGGGTTAATCGTTTTTCGATTTTCGGCTACCCCCCCTCCCCCCTGGCGGGCCGGAAAGAGGCTCCCTAAGCCCTTGGCGCTCGCCTCGCAAGTGCCGCGTTCGGTGATGAAGCCGGTGACGAGGCGGGCAGGCGTCACGTCGAAGCCGGGATTGGCGGCGCCGCTTCCGGGGGCCGCGATTTCGACCGTGGCAAGCTTTCCATTTGGGAGGCGGCCGGTCATTTTCAAGAGCTCGTCGGCGGAGCGTTCCTCGATCGGGATGTCGCGGCCGGAATTCAGCGTCCAGTCGATGGTGGAGCCCGGCAGCGCGACATAGAAGGGCACGGCATTGTCGCGCGCCGCGAGCGCCTTCAAGTAAGTGCCGATCTTGTTCGCCACATCGCCGTTCGCGGTGACACGATCCGTGCCCACGATGCAGAGATCGACTTTTCCGTGCTGCATGTAATGGCCGCCGGCGTTGTCGGCGATAATCGTGTGCTTCACGCCATGGGCGCCGAGTTCGAAGGCGGTGAGCGATGCGCCCTGATTGCGGGGCCGCGTTTCATCGACCCAGACATGGATGGGAAGCCCCTCATCATGCGCCATGTAAATCGGCGCAAGTGCCGTGCCCCAATCGACGCAAGCGAGCCAGCCGGCATTGCAATGGGTAAGCACATTGAGCGTTGCGCCGTTCTTCTTCGCCGCGGCTTCGCGGAATATTTTCAGCCCGTGCTCGCCGATGCTGCGGCACACTTCCACATCTTCGTCGCAAATCGCTGCCGCTTCCTGCCGCGCCAATGCGGCGCGTTCGTTGCGCGGATGGTTGCGAAGCTTGTCTCGCATCCGCTGCAAGGCCCAGCGCAGATTGACGGCGGTGGGCCGCGTTTCGAGCAGCAGGTGGTGTGCGCGATCCAGCGCTTCGTCGCTCGCATCTTGGCGCATGGCGAGTGCGACGCCGTACGCGGCGGTCGCGCCGATCAGCGGCGCGCCGCGCACGATCATCGTCTTGATCGCATGCGCGCAATCTTCCGCCGATTTCAGCGTGAGTGTCTTGAATTCATGCGGCAGCTTCGTCTGGTCGATCACTTCGACAGCGCTGTCGCCAATCGGCCAAATGGTCCTGTAATGCTTGCCCTGGATTTTCATGTGGCCAATCCTATTTCAAATTCGCCGGAGCCGTGGCCTGCATGGAGGGGTATTTCGCGAATTGCTCATACCAGGCCGCGAGTTTGGGCCGTGTCGCGCGCCAGCCGAGGTGGGAAAGCCGGAAATCGAGATAGCCGAGCGCGCAGCCGACGGCCACTTCGCCGATAGTGGGATGCTCGGCGAATTTGCCCGCCACGCGCTCCAGCATGTCGAAGCTCGCTATGATCGCGGCCATGGCGCGCGCGACATTGTCGCCATTGCGGTGCTCCTCGGAGAGCTTGCTTTCGCGCACGCAAATGAGTGCCGCGTCGGCGATGCCGTCGCCGATGGCCTGCAGGCTCAAGGCCCGCCAGCGGCCCGCGCCCGTGCGCCACATGCTTTGGGCCGGCACGAAATGGCCGCTTTTGAATTCGTTGAGGTAATCGCAGATCACGCGCGAATCGTAGAGCACCGAACCGTCGTCCAGAACCAGCGTGGGGATTTTCGACAGCGGATTGATGCGGCGGAATTCTTCGTTGGTCCAGGGATCGATGTCGATCACCTCAAGCTCGATGCCGAGTTCGCGCGCCACCACCCGGCATTTGCGCGCGAATGGCGAGGCGGGCGAGGAATAAAGTTTCATCAATGCCCTTCGAAGGCGACGAGCGTCGTCACTTCCTTGCCGAGCGCACGGATCTTGTCGGCGCCGCCGAGCTCGGGCAGATCGATGACGAAGAGACAGCCCATCACCTTGGCGCCCGCGCGTTCGAGCAGCTTGATCGCGGCAAAGCAGGTGCCGCCGGTGGCGATGAGATCGTCCACGATCACCACATGCTCGCCGGGCTTGACCGCATCGGCGTGAATCTCGACGCGGTCCTTGCCGTATTCGAGATCGTAATCCTCGCCGATCACGGTATGCGGCAATTTTCCCTTCTTGCGCACCGGCACGAAACCGATGGAGAGCTGATGCGCGACCGCGCCGCCCAGGATGAAACCGCGCGCCTCGATGCCCGCGACCTTGTGGATGTCGATGCCGGCGTAAGGCTGCACCAGCGCGTCGACCGCGGCGCGGAAGGCGCGCGCATTGCCGAGCAGCGTGGTGATG
>DATIZS010000232.1:0-2809 GCA_035516955.1 Rhizomicrobium sp. | reverse complement strand
CTCGACCTGCGCCGCGAGCACTTGCACCGAAATATCATGTTGCGGGGCGAGGTCATCGATTCGCTCAGACGGCGGATGAAGGAACAGGGCTTCTTCGAATTCCAGACTCCGATCCTCACGGCGTCTTCGCCGGAGGGTGCGCGCGACTATCTGGTGCCGTCGCGGCTGCATCCGGGAAAATTTTACGCCCTGCCGCAGGCCCCGCAGCAATTCAAGCAGCTGATCATGATCGCGGGCTTCGACCGCTATTTCCAGATCGCGCCGTGCTTTCGCGACGAGGACGCCCGCGCCGATCGCTCGCCCGGCGAATTCTACCAGCTCGATCTTGAGATGAGTTTCGTCACCCAGCAGGACGTCTTTGACGCCGTCGAACCCGTCATTCGCGGCGTGTTCGAGGAATTTTCCAACGGCAAGCCGGTTACACCCAAGTTTCCGCTCATCCCTTATGCCGAAGCGTTGCGCAAATACGGCAGCGACAAGCCTGACCTGCGCAATCCGATCGTCATGCAGGACGTGAGCGAGGCGTTCCGCGGTTCCGGCTTCAAGATTTTTGCAAATATCCTGGCGAAAGATTCTTCGGCCCAGGTGTGGGCCATTCCGGCGCCGAAAGGCGGCAACCGCGCCTTCTGCGACCGCATGAATTCCTGGGCGCAAGGCGAAGGCCAGCCCGGCCTTGGTTATATTTTCTGGCGCGAGGGCGAGGAAAGCGGCGCCGGCCCGCTCGCCAAGAACATCGGGCCGGAACGAACCAAAAAGATCGCCGATCAGCTCAAGCTCGGCGTGGGTGATGCGTGTTTCTTTGTCGCCGGCAAGCCGAAGGATTTCGTCAAGTTTGCCGGGCCCGCGCGCGCCAAGATCGGCGAGGAGCTTGGCCTCATCGCCAAGGATCGCTTCGAGTTTTGCTGGATCGTCGACTTCCCGATGTACGAGTGGAACGAGGAGGAAAAGAAAATCGATTTCTCCCACAATCCATTCTCGATGCCGAATTTGGCCGTCGAGGAATTCCTCGCGCTCGACCCGAAAGATAACGACAAGCTCTTGTCGATCAAGGCGATCCAGTACGACATCGTCTGCAATGGCGTGGAATTATCATCGGGCGCGATCCGCAATCACCGGCCGGAGGTCATGAAGAAAGCCTTCGCCATCGCCGGCTATTCGGAAGACGTCCTGGAAAAGAAATTCGGCGGTATGCTGCACGCCCTTTCCCTTGGCGCGCCGCCGCATGGCGGGATCGCCCCCGGCATCGATCGCATCGTGATGCTGCTCGCCGGCGAAGAGAATCTGCGCGAGGTTGTGCTGTTCCCGATGAACCAGCGCGCCGAGGACCTGCTGATGGGCGCGCCATCCGAGGTCACGCCGAAGCAGCTCAAGGAGCTGCACATCCGGCTCGATTTGCCGAAGAAGTGAGGGTGTTTGTGTCCCGGGCGCAGCGCAATGCGAAGTATTGCGCTGCAGACCCGGGACATTTCCAACGCATGATTTGGTAACGGTCCCGGATCTGCGGTGCACCGCTACGCTTCGCTCTGCGCTGCACCGCGTCCGGGACACATCATGTCATCGTCGGGGCAGAGATGTCCCCGCCAAGCGTGCTTGATTCACCACTCAATTTGCTATTGGATTGGTTCTCGTTCGAGAGACGGCCAAGCCGCGCACGCAAAAGCCGCAAGAACGAAAATCAAAAAAGTCGGTCCACTCGGGGAGGAAATAATGTCCGAGATCGAGCGGCGCGCCATCATCAAGGGCGCGGCCATAAGTGCGCTTGCGTTCACTGTCGGCGGTAAGCAGGTCCTGCTCTCGCCGCGGCAGGCGCATGCCGAAAATATCCCGCTCCGCACGCTGACGCCGGAGCAGGGCGAGATTCTCGAAGCCCTCGGTGAAACTCTGGTGCCGGGCGCACAAGCCGCCGGCATTGCCAATTTCGTCGACCAGCAGCTCTCGATTCCTCCCGAGGAAGCGCTGCTGGAAGCGCGCATTCTCAATATCCGGCCGCCTTACGCGAATTTCTATCGTGCGGCGCTCGGCGCGATCGACCGTGCCAGCCTTGCCAACAACGACAAGCGCGGTTTTGCCCGGATCAGCGAGAGCGAGCGCCGCGAATTCGTCGATCAGATGCGCCAGAACAAGGTTGCCGGATGGCAAGGGCCGCCGGGACCTTTCGTCTATCTGGTGATGCGCAGCGACGCCGTCGATGTGGTCTACGGCACCATGGACGGTTATGCCGCGCTTGGCGTGCCTTACATGGCCCACATCGCCCCGACGAAGAGGTGGTGACATGGCAACACTCGAAAAAGTCGATGTCGTCATCGTCGGCGCCGGTGCGTCCGGTTCGGTGTTTGCGTCCGCGCTCTCGAAGGCCGGCAAGAAAGTCGTGCTGCTGGAGTCTGGTCCCGACTGGCAGTCATCCGATCTGATCAGCTCGGATTTCTGGGGCCGGCGCGTGAAACCGGCCGGCATTCCATTCCTGCTCGAAGGGAAAAACCCGTACGGCTACGCCTACCAGGCGGGGTGGGGCGTCGGCGGCGCCGCACTTCATTATTTCGCTAATTTTCCCCGGTACTTGCCGAACGATTTTAAAGTCAAAAGTGAGCACAATCGCGGTCTCGATTGGCCGATCAGCTACGCCGACCTCGCGCCGTACTACGACAAGGTCGCGCAGGAGATCGGCGTTTCCGGCGATGCCAAGGCCGAGGAAATCTGGCGGCCCAAGGGTGAGCCCTATCCGATGCCGCCGATGAAGACGTTCCGCAACGGCCAGGTCTGGTTGAAAGGCCTGGAATCGGTCGGAATCCGCATGGTGCCGCAGGCTGTC
>DATIZS010000231.1:0-3406 GCA_035516955.1 Rhizomicrobium sp. | reverse complement strand
CGCATCGAGAACTTCTCGGTCATGGTGCGGGTGTTCTTCTTGGTGACATAGAAGAAGCCCGTATCGCCCGAGCTGTTGAGCCTGATCTTTGCCGTTGTGGGCTTCGCCATGGGGCGCGCCTCCTCAAGAATTCCGCCGAAGGGCCGGTAACCTAGCCATCGGCCTTCTGATGTCAAGTCAGAGGTAACGGACGCTCGCTTTCCCCCGGAGAAACTGAAAAAACGGCACGGGGCGGGGGCCCGTTTCGAGCCGCGCCTCCACCTCATCCAGCACGCGCCGCGTGATCGAGGGCAGGTCGAGCGCGCGGGCCTCGGCGAGCGTCACCCAGCACGGCGTCAGCAATTCCTCGTTCGAAGCGGTGTCGAGCTGGTGCGCGATCTCGCCCGCATCGGCCATGAAGAAGCGCGCATCGAAGCGCCGCGTCCGGTTCGGCGGCGTGACAGCGCGGGCGATGAAATCGAGCCCCTCCAGACGCGGCACAATCCCATGCGCGAAATAT
Organism: Rhizomicrobium sp.; assembly: GCA_035516955.1. GTDB lineage: Bacteria > Pseudomonadota > Alphaproteobacteria > Micropepsales > Micropepsaceae > Rhizomicrobium. The sequence continues at coordinate 2,907 of DATIZS010000231.1, read as the reverse complement.
TTCGCCCATGCAGGCGCGCGCGTGCGCGGAATTTTCGTGGCGCGCTCGCCGACGAGAATGCCCGCTTCCTCGAAGGTCTCGCGGATCGCCGCAAGGGCGAGGCCGCGCGCCTTTTGCGGCGTAATACCGAAAGCAACTTTTTCGGCGATCTCGGGACGCAAATCGCCGCCCGCCCGGATGCGCGCATCGGCCGGATCGAGCCGCCCGCCGGGAAAGACGAATTTGTTCGCCATGAATGCCATGCCGCCATGACGCTTTCCCATCAGCACGCGAGGCTCGGCCTCGCGCCGCACGAGGATGAGGGTGGCGGCATCGCGCGGACGCATCGCGCCGGGCACGACGGCCTCGTTGTCGGAATCGAACGGGGCGTTCATGATGCGATATTAGAGATCGGACGAATTGATTCCAGCCATTGATTTTATGCCGGAACAGGCATATATGGGGAAGGCGCATGATTTCGGGCAGGGAAGCGGCCAGACCGCTGCGCTGGATCGGCACGAGCCGCGACGATCTGCGCGAATTTCCGGAGCCTGTGCGCCGGCGCGTCGGCGGCGCGCTGTCGGAGGCACAGCTCGGCGGCAAGGCGCCTTATGCAAAGCCGCTGAAAGGATTTGGCGGCGCAGGCGTTCTGGAGATTGTCGATGATTTCGACGGCGACACGTATCGCGCCGTGTATACCGTGAAGTTCGCGCATGCCGTCTATGTGCTTCATGCGTTCCAGAAGAAGGCCAAGCGCGGCATCGCTACGCCGAAATCGGAACTGGATCTGATCGAACGCAGGTTGAAACGGGCAAAAGCGGATTACGAGCAATGGCAAAAAAGCGCGAAATGACGGTGACGCCGGGCAGCGGCAATGTATTTGCCGATCTCGGTTTTGCCGAACCGGAAGAAGAGCTGACCAAGGCGCAGCTCGCGAGCCACATCCGCAACATCATCAAACAGCGTAAGCTCACGCAGGCCGCGGCGGCGGCCCAGATGGGGATTGACCAGCCGAAGGTGTCGGCGTTGCTCAACGGCAGGCTCGAGAATTTTTCCAGCGAACGGTTGATGCGGCTCCTGACGATGCTGGGACGCGACGTCGAAATCGTTCTGAAACCGAAATCGCCCAGGCGCGAACACGGCCGCATTCGCGTCCTGGCCGGCGCGCATGGCTAACGCCTCCGCTTCTTCCTGGCGACAAAGGGCGCGGGCGCGCCGCGCAGCGGCTTCTTCGCTTCCGCCAGATCGAAGCGCAATCCGCCGGTGAGCGGGGCCGCTTCCATCAGCTTCACCTTCAATATGTCGCCGAGCTTATAGATCGTTCCCGAGCGCTGGCCGATCAGCGCGTGCCGGTTCTTGTCGTGGAAGAAATATTCCACGCCCAGGCGCTTCATCGGGATCAATCCGTCCGCGCCCGTCTCGGGCAACCGCACGAACAATCCGAAATGGGTGACGCCGGTGACGCGCGCCTCGAAGGTGGCGCCGACGCGATCCTCCATATAGGCGGCGATGTAGCGGTCGGTGGAATCGCGCTCCGCCGCCATGGCGCGCCGCTCGGTCATGGAGATGTGGTCGGAGATGTCGCGCAGCCGGCCCAATTCGGTATCGGTCAGCCCGTCATTGCCCAGCTTCAGCGCGCGGATCAGCGCGCGGTGCACGACGAGATCGGCATAGCGGCGGATCGGCGAGGTGAAATGCGCGTAGCGCTGCAAATTCAATCCGAAATGGCCGATATTGTCGGGCGCATAGATGGCCTGCGCCTGCGTGCGCAGCACGACATCGTTCATCACTTCGGCATGCGGGCCGTTCTTCGCGTTCGCCAGAATGCGGTTGAACACGCCCGGCTTGATCACCTGTCCTTTCGCGAAAGCGATCCCGATCGTGCGCAGATAATCGGCGAAGGAAAAAAGCTTCTCCTGCGAAGGCTGCTCGTGCACGCGATAGATCGGCGGCACGCGCGCGCGCTCCAGGCTTTCGGCCGCGGCGACGTTCGCCTGGATCATGAATTCCTCGATCAGCCGCATGGATTCCAGCCGCTCGCGGAAGGCGATGGATTTCACTTTGCCGTCGTCGCCGATCACGATGCGCCGCTCCGGAAGATCGAGATTGAGCGGATCGCGGCGGTCGCGCGCCTCGGCCATCACCCGGTAGCAGGCCCAGAGATCGGCGAGCGGTTTCGCCACATCCTTGCGCTCGGGCTTGCCGTCGAAGGCGCACTGCGCTTCGCCGTAAGTCAGACTCGCGGCCGAGCGCATGATGCCGCGCAGGAATTCGTGCCGCTTCTTGTGGCCCGCCTTGTCGAAGATCATGCGCACGGCGAGGCAGGGCCGGTCTTCGCCTTCGATCAGCGAACAGAGATCCGCCGACAAGCGCTCCGGCAGCATCGGCACCACGCGGTCGGGAAAATAGACGGAATTGCCCCGCTTCGACGCCTCGCGATTGAGCTGCGAATTGGGACGCACGTAATAAGCGACATCCGCGATCGCGACGATGGCGATATGTCCGCCGCGATTGGCGGGATCGTCATCGGGCCCCGCCCACACCGCATCGTCGTGATCGCGCGCATCCGGCGGATCGATGGTGAGAAGCGGATATTTGCGCAAATCCGTGCGCCCGCGCGGATCGGCCGGTTTTGCGTTCTCCGCTTCGTCGATTGTCGGTTTGGGAAAATCGGTGGGAATGCCATGCGCGTGAATGGCAATCAGGCTCACCGCTTTGGGCTCGCTCATGCTGCCGAGGCGTTCCACCACACGCGCGCGCGGCCCGCCCGAGGCGCGGCCAGGTAGCGGTTCAACGATCACCAGCTCGTTCGATTGCGCGCCGCCGCGGTCGCGATTGTCAACGATGAATTCGATGCGGCTCTTGCGGTCGATGGGCGCGATGCGGCCCTCTCGCGGGCCCGAATGATAGACGCCCAGCACGCGATGC
>DATIZS010000230.1:0-6063 GCA_035516955.1 Rhizomicrobium sp. | reverse complement strand
GCGCTTTCGGAGAGATCGAGCGTCGCGGGCTCCTTGCCGAAATAGGTGAGCGATGCCGCGCGCACGCCCTCGATATTGCCGCCGAAGGGCGCGAGCGTGAGATAGATCGAGAGGATCCGGTCCTTCGAATAGCGCTCTTCGAGCTGGATGGCGCGGATCATCTGCCCGAGCTTGGCCAGCACATTGCGCGTGCGATGCGGTTCGAGCAGGCGGGCGGCCTGCATGCTGAGCGTGGAGGCGCCGGAAATCACATGGCCGGCGGTTGCGTATTGAAACGCCGCGCGCGCGACCGCGATGGGATCGACGCCGAAATGCGCGTCGAAGCGCTTGTCTTCGTATGCCTTGAGCAAAGTCAGATAGCGCGGATCGACATCGCGGACGCTCGTTTTCAGCCGCCAGTCGCCATCCTTGGAAAGAAACGGCCTGAGCAGCGTTCCGTCGCGCGCATCGACTTCGCGCGAAACGTTCTCGTAGCGGCTCATATCCGGCGGGAATAAAAAATCGGCGGCGACGAGCGCGATGAAAATCGCGAGCGCCGAAAATGGCGCAATCAGGATTTTCGAACGCGGCCTCATCTCAACCTATTGCTTCTCGCCGATCGCCACCGTGCCCATGCTCGTGCGCGCCGTGATGCCGGGCGCGTACATGTCTTCGGCCACGCCCGCGGGCATCGCGAATTTGCCCGCCGTCACCGCGCGCGCGATATAGGCGACGCGGAATTCCGGCTGCGGCTCTGGCGTTTTCGGATCGATCTCGTGATATTGCGAGCCGATGAAGAAGGCGGCGATGAAGCGGTCGTCGCGCGCATCGGTGACCGTCAGATCCGAAAGCTTGCCGAGCCAGGGATAGGCGTTGGCCATGTCGCCGGTGACGGGCGAATCGATCTCGAGTCCCGAAGGCAGAAGATCGAGCACGGCCATCTGGCGGTAGAGATCGTTGTCCATGCGCCCGCTGATCACGATCATCACGCGGTCGTTCTGTTTCAGGTTCGAAAGATCGGCGGGCTGGCCGTCCAGCGTCCACACGGTCTTCTTGATGGTGAGGCCCGTCGCGGCCGCGGGCAGCGGCTGGGCGGGCGTGCCGGAGACGGAAAGCGTGCGCCACACCGGCGAATCCGCCTTGTTGGCGATGGTGACGCCGGCGCCGAGCGCGGTCAACGACGGCGCGAGATGCACGGCGTTGTCCTTGAGCTGCGCCGGCTTGCCGTTGACGAGGATCTTCATCGGCGCGCGCTCGCGCGAGAGCTCATAGGCCGCGCGCAGCATCCACGCTTTTTCCTGCGTCGTGGTGGCGTTGAGGCGCAAATCCACGTCGCCGGTGCGCTTCATCAGCGCGGGCACGATTTGCGGATCGCCGCCCTCGATGGCGAGCGCGGTGGCGCCCGCCAGATCGCGCACCATCGAACCGTAATCGGCGAGCGAATAAGCCGAGGGATTGGCGCTCAGCAGAATCTCTCGCGCGCGGCCGAAGGCGTAATTGGCGCGGGAGCGGTCGCCCACTTGCGCCGCCGCCGCGCCCGTCAGCGCCGCCGCGATGGCGCTTGTCCATTCGCCGCCGCGCGTGTCGCTGAAATAGCGCAAATTCGAGAGATTGGCCTCGCCCGCCCGCGCGAGCACATAGAAGGCGTAAGCGCGCACCGAATCGTCGTTGGAATCGGAAGCCGCGATCTGTTTCAGCCAGCCGCTGCCGCGCCTCAGCGCCTCGTTGGGAACGACATAGCCCTTGTCCTTCGCCTGTTGCAGGAAATCGAGCGCGAACACGCTGATCCACGGATCGGCGTCGTTGCCCGGTCCCCACATGCCGAAATTGCCGGCGTAATTCTGCATGTCGAGCACGTTGTCGACCGCGTCCTGGATGCGCGCATGCAGCGCCTTGTCCTGCGGCAAGCCCGCGAGCCCCGCCAGATCGTTGAAATAGAGAAGCGGCATGGCGCGGCTCGTCGTCTGCTCGATGCAACCGTAAGGGTATTTGTCGAGCCAGCGCAGAAGCCCCGGAATGTCGTTGAAACCATGCGAAGCCGAGACATTGAGCGCAACATGGACGGTCGAGGCAATGAGGTCGGAGACGAGTGATTTGTCGGCGGTGTAGGAGCCGCCGCCGGCCAGCACTGCTTCGTCTTCGCGGCTGACGTCGAGCTGCGGCGCGCGCACCTCGATCTGCCAATTGCGCGAGACGGCAAAGCCGCCCGGGCCGGTGAGCTTCAACGCGATCGTCGCGATGCCGAGCCCGTTCGCGTTCAGCACCACGGGCACGAGCGTGCGCTGGCCCTTGGCGAGATCGCGCGACAGGACATCCTGCACAGCACCCGCTTCGAGGCCGACGGGTCCGGAGGCCGTGACGGTGGCGGTATATTTGCCGGGTGCACCTTCGACATTGTCGAGATTGAGGGCCGCTTCGGCGCGGTCGCCTGGCGCGAGGAACCGCGGCAGCACGATATCGGCCACCACGGGGTCGCGCACGGTGAGCGGACGCGAGGCCGCGCCCAATTTCTTCGCGCTCATCGCCACCGCCATCAGGCGCAATTCGCCGTTGAAATCGGGAATGTCGAGCGGTACTTGCGCGAGCCCGCCCGCGCCCACCTTCACGAGGCCGGAGAAGAGCGCGACGGTCTTGGTCGGCACGACAGCCAGCGTGCGCGCGCCGAACATGTCGCCGCCGGAGCGCAGCGAGCCGATGGCGCCTTTTTCGGGCTTGATCAGGCGGGCGTAATCGTCGCGCATGCCGACACCGAGCCGGCGCTTGCCGAAATAGTAATGCGCAGGGTCAGGCGATTTGTAATCGGTGAGCTGCAGGATGCCTTCGTCGACGGCGGCGAGCGTGAGATAGGCATCTTCGCCCTGATCCAGTCCCTTCACCGTGACGGGAATGACGAGATGCTGGCGCGGCGCGATTTTCTTCGGTCCGCCGATCAGCGTCATCAGCGTGCGCGCGGAATTGTCGACGCCGAGCCAGGCCACGCCGATGGAGCGCACGGGCTCGCGGCCCGTGGCGTCGTTGAGCGGGCGGTAGTCGGTGACGAGAACATAAGCGCCCGCGCCCCAATCGGCCGACACCGGAATGTCGACGCTGGCGCCCGATTGCGGCGCATCGATCAGTTGCGAGGAGAAGACGCGGTCGCCCGCCACCACCACCAGCGCCTTGCCGCTCGCGGTGGGCTTGATCGAGACATGCGCGGTTTCGCCGGGCTTGTAGGACGGCTTGTCGGCCGCGACCGGAATGCGGTCGGGCCGGTCGCCGGCCGCACTCGCGGCCCAGCCGGAATAATATTCGAACGAACTCGACGCGCCGCTCTTGGGATCGGTAATGGTCAGGCGATATTCGCCCCAGGGCATGGATTGCGAAAGCCTGGCCGGCGCATTCGCGGAAATATCGATCGCGCCGCTGGTGACGAGACGGTCGCGCGTGATCGCCTGATATTTCCACTGGCCGTTGTCCATATACCATTGATAGGTCGTGTCGACGCGCGCCCATGTATAGGTGACGTTCGAAAGCGCGACGCGCTTGCCCGTTTCGTCGAGCGCGATCGCCTCGAAGCCCGCCTTGGCGCTTTCCGCGACCGACTCGCCGTCGAAATCGGGACGCAGGCCCAGCAACAGGTTTCGCGTGCGCAAGGGGATGTCGACCGTCTTGTCGGTGGTGCGCCCGCCCGGCTCGTGGATGGAGACGCGCGCGCTCACTTTCAGCGGCAAGGTCGTGTCGGCAATGTCGCCGATGGTGCCGGTGACCTGCGTGACACCCGCCGCATCGGCATCGGGAACGTCCAGCGTCACGACGACATCGGAGAAGGAATCGTCGGCGCGGCCGAACTGATATTGCGCGAAATCCGGGAAGGGCTTGGGATCGGCGGAGATGCGCGCCTCGCCATCGCCCGACAACCCCGCCGCCGGCGCGCCATAGAGGAAGCGGCTTTCGGCGCGGATATGCATCTGGGAATTGGGATGCAGGATCTTCTCTTCCGGTGTGAGCGTCACTTTGAGCCGCTGCGGCACGAAATCGGCGACATTGAACTGGACGCGTCCGACCGGATCGGCCTTGGGATCGACGTAAGCGGCGATCTGCCAATTGCCATGGGGGCTGCGCGCATTGAGCGGCAGCGCCCAGACGGCCGCACCCGCCGCGAGCGAAGCACCGGCAACCGTCGTGCGCGCCACTTCGACGCCATCGGGGCGGGTGGCGACGAGCGTGAGCGGCGCATTCACCGCCGCGCCCACGCGATCGCGCAGCATGGCGGTGGCTTCGACCGTTTCGCCGGGGCGATAGACACCGCGTTCGGTATAAAGAAAAGCATCGACCGGCCCCGGCGTGGCGCGCCCGCCGACGCCGCGGTCGGTGAGATCGAAGGCGGGACGGCGCAGATCGAGGAAGCTGAAATCGCCGCCGCTCGTATAGGCCATCACGACGACCGGTTCGTCGCCGCCCGTGCCGCGGAAATAGCCCGCGTCGAAATCGGCGCGGCCGGAGGAATCGGTCGTCACCGTTTGCAGGATGTTGTTGTTGCGGGCGACAAGCGTGAGCTTCACGCCGGAGATGGGGCCCGCGCTGGCATAGGAGCGCGTGAACACGCTCATGCCGTTCGCGCCCTGGAAGGTGGTGATGGCGATGTCGGAATCGATCACCCATTGCGCCGCCATGCCGCCGGATTCCCATTCATCCTCGAAATCCTCGGATTTCGCCTTGGCGGCGTCCTCGGCGATCAGCACATAGGCGCCGGGCTTCTTGGCGTTCAGGATGTTGCGGATGGGGATGAGGGTGACGACGGTGTCGTTCTTGACGTTGGCGACGTCCATCGTGCCGGTCCAGACGACGGAGCCTTGCGCGTTTTCGAGCTCGGACTCGTTCCAGGAATAAAGCGTCGTCTGATCGACCACGCCGCTTTCGATCTGCGACAGCAGCCGGTCGCCGACGCGGATGATCTTCAGTTGCAGCTTGTCGACATTGACGGTGGTGACGGGCACGCCGTCGGAATTGTCCCGCGGCAGCACGATGCCGCCCGCAAACCGCACCATGGCCGGCTTGTCGGCGAGGCTGACGGGAACGGCCTCGTCGTCCGCGAGCTTGTCGCCGGCTGCATCCGGCAGGCTCTTCTTGAGCGTGACGTTATAGGCCTGATTGAAGGCGAAGCCCGCGATGCAGACGCTTTCGCCGGCGACGCGCACGGCCACCTTGGTCTCGGGATCGATCGCGAGATAATCCTCGTAATGCGTCTTGCCGCTGGCATCGAGCGTGCGCGTGAAGGAGAGACAGACTTCGGCCTGGGGCTTGGAGGTATCGACGACGAGATGGCGGAAGGCGAATTCCGGCTGTTCGGCCATCTCCTTGGGCGTCGCCACATGGGTGATGGCCGAGACGCCGCGGCTCAGGCGTTCGAAGAAACCGCTCGGCGCCACGCCCTTGCCGCCGCCGCCGCCCAGAAGATAGAGACCCACACCCGCAAGAAGAATGACGGCGATGACGACGCCGCCGATGACCGCATATCTGCGCATGGAATGCCCCATAGGATCGCGCCGGACAGCGCGAGCAAAGCCTAGACCCGCGTGCCATTACCGGCAATTGCGACAATGACCGGAGATGGTGGCGGCGGCGTGACCAAGACGCGGAAAGGTGGTGGCGTTTCTATTCCGCAAGGATGGCGGAGAGCTCTTCGCCGCCCGCCACGCGCGCCCTTATGTTGCGGCGCACGAGAAGGCGCAGCGTGGCGAATTGAACAAGGAACAGAACGATCTGGCACGAAAGCGGCACGAACGACACGAACCACGCCCAGGCCGCCATGCCGAAGCGGAACGCGACGAAAAGATTGACGGCCGCCAGCACGAACATCAGCGCCGACCAGGCATAGCCCCAGCCGACCAGAATTCCTTCGGAGACGTTCCGGCCGACGACGGGCGGAAGATAGCGCCCCATCCAGTTGCGCCGGAGCATGACGCAGCCCACCGCGAACGTTCCGATCGACGGTTTGATCATGACAAAGCGCGGATTGTGGGTGAGGAGGGTTGCGCCGCCCAACACAATGACCAGCGCCAGGCTCAGCCATTGCATCAGATCGATCTTGCGTTTGCGCAAGAC
>DATIZS010000229.1:0-6150 GCA_035516955.1 Rhizomicrobium sp. | reverse complement strand
GATCGACGAGTGGTCCGACCAGGGCAAACACGAAGGCGACCGCGAACATCATTTCCGTCACAAATTCGACGACGACGATGTCGACGGACCGGATGACGGGCAGCACTGAACGGCGCTAGAGCGCGGTCGCGCGTTCTTCCTTGACCCAGATCATGCCGATCAGGCCGAGGACGAGGAAGAGCGTGATGCCGAGCATGCCGCCGCGCTGGCTGTGCGTCAGGGTGGTCAGCCAGCCGACGCTCAGCGTCGCGAGAAACGAGGTCGACTGGCCCGACAGCGAAAAGAGGCCGAAGAATTCCGTCATCCGCGCGATCGGCGCGATGCGCGCCATCATGGTGCGCGCATTGGCGTAGGAGGCGGTCACGAAGATCGCGACCAGGAACATGATGCCGACATAGATGAGCTCCGGCCAGCTCCGGAAGAACGGCAGCGGAATGACCGGCGGGGAATGCACGTCGTAGGGAATGAACCAGAGAATGCGGTCGGGCCCCATCAGGATTCCCATCAGGCCGAAAATCACCGTGCCGCCGACGGACACGAAGATCGCGGGCTTCGAGCCCAACACGTCATCCAGCCAGCCGCCGAAGATGCCGCCGAAGACGGCGAAGACGCTGAGCGAGATGCCGAACGCCATCATGGCGAGCGCGCCCCAATGGAACACGCCCGCGGCATAGACGCCGCCGAAGGTGAGAAGCGCCGTCATCCCGTCATTGAAGAAGAGCCGCGCGAAGAGATAGATCGCGACGTTGCGGTAATGTTTGAGGCTCCTCACGGTCGTCGCGACCGAGCGGAAGCCCTGCATCGTCGCGTCGTACCAGCCGAGACTCGTGGGCGGGCGGTCGGGCGTCCAGACGAATAATGGAATCGTGAAAAACAGAATGCACAGCGCCGAAATCGGGCCGGTGAGACGCTCGGGCTCGTGCGCCGCCTGGCTGACGCCGAACAAAGTGTGCGCCGGCACGAAGCCCCAATCCACATTTCCGGGCAGAAGAAAATACACGAGCATGAAGATCATCAGCAAAAGACCCGAGACGTTGCCGAGCGCATAGCTGAGCCCCGAGAGAGCGCCCACCCGCTCATGCGGCACGATGGAGGGCAGCATGGCGTTGATGAAGACGCTCGAGAATTCGTAGGACACGTTGCTCACCGCGATCAGCGCGCCGACCGCGAAGAGCGAAAGCCCGCCGGGCATGGCGTACCAGAGAAAGGCCGCAGGGATCGCGATCGTGGCCGCGAAGAATGCGATGCCCGGTTTGCGCCGCCCGCCCGCATCGGCAATCGCGCCGATGAACGGCGCCAGAAGCGCGATGACGATGCCGCTATAGCCCTGGATGTCGCCCCACAGCGCCTGTCCGCGCACGGGATCGGCGACCAGCACGTTCGAGAAATAGGGCGCGAAAATATAGATCGTGATGAGCAGGATGTAGGGCTGGCGTCCGAAATCGAACATCGCCCAGGAAATCTGTCCGAGCGGGCTTGCGATGGCATGGCCCGTGCTCGACACGCCCTTGGGCGCGCGCAACAGATAGGCGATGGCGCCCGCTTCGGCTATCGCGTCCTCGACCGGCGCGCCCGAAGGCTCGCCCAGCGAAGGGGCGACCGGTTCGGCGGAGGCTTTACGCGCGGCCGTCTCCGGCTCATGGGAAACGCTCACTGGCGCCTACTCCCCAGATATTTTTCTTGTCTATCCACCCGTCGGTTCCGGAAGCGCTGACTTCGCAGGCTGTCTTCCGGCACGCCTCAAGCTTCGCAATTACGCCCGTTCCCGCCAAGGCCAGAATTTTCGAACGGGGATCGGCTTTTTCGCGGATCGGCGCTTGCTTTTTGGAGATGACGATGACAGTGCGCGCATCCCTCAGCATCGAGGCGTGGATCCAGCCCACGGCGCCCTGCCAGTCCATGACCCGGCGCCAGACGTCGTACTGGGCGATGATCTTCACTGGCAGACCCTTCTTGCGATAGATCCAGAGGACGCGGTGGCCATAGCTCGGCCCCTCGCGCAGGAACACCTTGTCGCGGTCGAGGCTGGCATAGCGCGGCACGTTTTCGCCGGCGCGCGCCCACCCCGCCATCAGCACCAGCGCCAGAAGCCCAAGCCCGATCGCCCGCATATTTGACGCTCCTTGCGCATCTGCTAATACCCGAGCGGGGATGTTCCCGGAGCCCGGATGCCTGCCACCAAACCGCTTGTGATCGTCACGCGCAAGCTTCCCGACGCGATCGAAACGCGCATGCGGGAGCTTTTCGACACGCGACTCAATCTCGAAGACAAGCCGATGAGCCAGGCCGAGCTGATCGAGGCCGTCCAGAAATGCGACGTGCTGGTGCCCACCGTCACCGACCGGATCGATTCGAAGGTCTTGGTGCGGGCGGGCGCGAACCTGAAGCTGATCGCCAATTTCGGCACGGGCGTGGACAATATCGACGTGAAGACGGCGCTGGAGCGCGGCATCACCGTCACCAATACCCCGGGCGTGCTGACCGAAGACACCGCCGACATGACCATGGCGCTGATCCTGGCCGTGCCGAGGAGGCTGGTGGAGGGCGTCAAGGAGCTTGAAGCCGATCATTTCCACGGCTGGTCGCCGAGCTGGATGCTCGGCCACCGCATCTGGGGAAAGCGGCTCGGCATCCTCGGCATGGGCCGCATCGGTCAGGCCGTGGCCAGGCGCGCCAAGGCGTTCGGCCTGCAGATCCACTACCACAACCGCAAGCCCGTGCATCACGAGATCGAACGCGAGCTCGAGGCGACCTATTGGGAAAGCCTCGACCAGATGCTGGCGCGCATGGATATCGTGTCGGTCAATTGCCCGCACACGCCCGCGACTTATCATCTCTTGTCGGCGCGGCGGCTGAAGATGATGAAGCCGGCGGCCTATATCGTGAACACCGCGCGCGGCGAAGTGATCGACGAGAACGCGCTGGCGCGCATGCTGGAGAGCGGCGAGCTTTCGGGCGCAGGGCTGGACGTGTTCGAACACGAGCCAGCGGTGAACCCGAAGCTTCTGAAATTGAAAAACGTGGTGCTGCTGCCCCATATGGGCTCGGCCACCATCGAAGGCCGCATCGACATGGGCGAGAAGGTCATCATCAACATCAAGACCTTCGCCGACGGCCACAAGCCGCCGGATCGCGTCATTCCGGCGATGCTTTAATTACTCCGCTGTCATGGCCCGCGACAGAGGGCCATGACAATTGGGTTTGACTTCACCCCATAAACCAGAACCGCGCGCACACCAGCAGCAGCACGCAGCCGAGCGCCACGCGCACCGCCGTCTCCGAGGTGCGCGCAGACGCGATGCTGGCGACGATGATCGCCGGGATGGAACCGCAGAGCAGCGAGACCAATATGTGCAGATCGATCGTGCCCAGCACGGAATGGCCCAGACCCGCCAGCAATGTCAGCGGCACGGCATGGGCGATGTCGGAGCCGACGATGCGCTGGGGCGACAGTTTCGGATAAAGCAGGACCAGCGCGGTCACGCCGATGGCGCCCGCGCCCACCGAAGAAATCGTCACCAGCACGCCCAGAATCGCGCCGGTGAGAATTGTCAGCCGCGAAACGATCCGCGGATCGAGAATGCCGACGCGGCGGTCATAGACCTTCAGAATCGGCTTGCGCAGGAAAAGCAGGATGGCCGTCAGGAACAGCGCAATGCCGAGGACTTTCGTGATGAGGCCCTGGGTCGCGTGTCCGTTGATGCCGAGCTCGTAGAGCAGGAGAAGCGTCAGCGCCGTCATCGGCACGCTGCCCAAAGCGAGCAGGCCCACGACCTTCCAGTCGATGTTGCGGTTGTAGCCATGGACGATCGAGCCGCCCGCCTTGGTGACCGAGGCGTAGAGCAGATCGGTGCCGACCGCGGTCGCCGGATGAATGCCGAACACGAGGATGAGAAGCGGCGTCATCAACGAGCCGCCGCCCACGCCCGTGAACCCGACGAGGCCGCCCACCAATACGCCCGACAACACATAAAGCGGATCGATGAAGTGCAGAAAATGAGTCATGGCAATCACCCCGTCAGATGGAAAATTGAACGCGCGCGGAAATCGCATCGAATGTCTGGCCGGCATCGGCATAAGGCGCCACGCCGCTTATGCGCGCGATTTGAACATGCTGGACGTCCAGCGCAAGCTTGAAGACGGTGTCGGGATACCAGTTGAGGCCGGCGGTCCAGATCTTCTGTTCGCCGCCGCGCAGGCCGTCCGCCGGCGCCGCCGCTCCGGCCGGTCCCGCATTTTGGTCGAGGTCCACAACGCTGTAGCGGCACGCCAGTTCCCACGCGCCCCATCCGCCGTTTTCCAGCGGCGATTTCGGTTTGGGAGCCGCGAAAGCCGCGGACGATTTGCCGTAAGTCCTGCCTTCGCCGGTCAATACGAGGCTCGCCTCGGCATACCATCCGCCGAGCGCGAGAGCGGGCGCGCCGTGCCGCGCGATGCCGTAGCGCAAATAACCGGCCTGCGCGTAAAAGCTCTTCCATTCGGCGGCGGATTCGACGCCCCATTCGGTCGCGGAATCGATGTCCAGCGCGCCCGTGCCGATGAGTTTCGCGCCCGTGCTGTCGACGGTCAGTTCGGGAGCGACCGAGAGCGTCAGCAGGCGGGGCCCGGCAGCGCTTCCTGCCGCGCGCAACACGCGCGTGGCGCTCGCGCTCAACACGAATACGGAATCCTCGTCGCGATGGACGACGCCCGATGCGCGGCCGACCAGCGCCGTCTGTTCGTCGAACACCGCGCCGTCACCCACTTTTCCGCCCGTGTACGACAACGCGGCGAATACGCGCTCGCCCGTGTAGATCAGGCTCGCCGCATCGCGCCCGTCGCCCGCCGCCGTGTTGCGCACGATGTCGCTGGGTGCGGCGCGCTCCAAAAAGAGCGTGTCCTGCGCGGAGGTCGAATCCTCGAGCCCGGCCGGCGGCGCGAAGGCACCGACCCGGACAGCGAGCGGCGAAAATCCGTCATATTGCACATAGGCCGACTGGATGTGGCCGTCCTTCTCGGTGCCGCCGCTTCCGCCGAAGTCGAAATTGAGATTGTAGGACCATACCGACAACGCCTTTCCCTGCACGCCCAGATAGACCCTGCGGAAATTCGAGCCGTCGGAAAGATCGGGACCGTTCGCCGCCGGAAGAAGATGCGCGCTCGCGCTCTGAAAATATTGCGCGGCGTCGAATTGCATCAGGCCGTGAAGGACGGCGGAGATTTCGGGTTCGCCGGCGTCTGCCTGCGTGCCCGCACACAGAGCCGCCAAAATTGCGATTGCGATGCGCATGGCCTTCCCCGTCGGTCGCGGAGAAAGCTTGGCCCATTAATGTCTAGTGAGTCAATAGAGATTTAGGAGATTAACGACAGCAAATCCGCTGTGCAACCCGCGATTCGCGATTGTTGGTGAATTTTCAGGCAGCCCGTGCGCGGCGGCTCGAGGCGAGCGCGGAGGCGAGCGTGCGCGATTCCAGCACATCGGCGGTGGCATCGCGCGCAGCCAGCAGGACCTTGCGGATGGCGCAGGTTTTTTCGTCGGTGCAATCGGCGCATTTCTGATAGGCGGTGACGCTGACGCAGGGGCTGAGCGCGAGCGGCCCGTCCGTGACGCGGATGATCTCGGCGAAGCTGATCTTGCTCGCGGGCCGCCCCAGGAGATAGCCGCCCGCCCGCCCGCGCAGGCTTTTCACAATGCCGCTCTTCTTCATTTCGAGCAGGATCTGTTCGAGGAATTTGCGCGGCACGCGTGCGCGCTCCGCCACGTCGGCGATCATCATCGGCTCGCCGCTGCCATGCTCGGCCAGCACGAGGAGCGCATGCATCGCGTAACGCGCCTTTTGGGAGAGCATGGCAAAACCCGTAAATTCCATCGGATATATGGACTTTTGTGCCGCCGGGGTCAATTTGGCTTGAGTGGTTGCATTTTGGCTCCATTTTGGTACCATTCTGGCTCCAAAATGGAGCCAACCATGGGTGTCAACATCTCGATCAAGAACGTGCCCGCCGACAAGGTGGAGCGCCTCAAAATGCGGGCCAAGCTCCATCACCGCTCGCTGCAAGGCGAATTGCTGGCGCTGATCGACGAGGCAATCGGCATGGCGCCCAAAAAAATCATGACGATCCAGGAACTCGCGGAACAGGGGCGCAGGATCGGGCTGAAGACGCCATCCG
>DATIZS010000228.1:0-3221 GCA_035516955.1 Rhizomicrobium sp. | reverse complement strand
CTTCGACCGCGCGCGTCTGGATCGAAGCGAGATCGGAGCCCGCGCCCGGCTCGGAATAGCCCTGGCACCAGATCATTTCGCCCAAGAGCGTGGGTTTTATGTAAGCGCGTTTCTGTTCTTCGCTGCCGATCTCGAGGAGCGTCGGCACCAGCATCGACACGCCCTGATTGGCGATTGCGCCCGGCGCGCGGGCGGCCGTGAATTCCTCCGCGATGATGCGCGATTTCAGGATGTCGGACTCGGCGCCATAGCCGCCATATTCGCGCGGAATCGTGCGCGCGGCATAACCATGCTCGATCAAAAGCTTTTGCCAGGCGAGCGTTTCGGCGCTTGGCCGGCCGCCGCCATAAGGCGCGGGAAAATCTTTTCGATGCGTTTCGAGGAATGCGCGCACTTCGGCGCGGAACGCTTCGTATTCGGGACTGTAGGCGAGGTCCATTGTTCTACTCGCTGATGGTTGCGGTGAATGCGGTTTCGCGATTTTCGTTGAGCGCCCAGAGATCGCTTCCATCCATGCAGAGATCGAAGGGCGCGGTATCGAACAGCGGGCGCTGCGCGCGGAAGGTGAAACCCGAAATGCGCCGGGCCGGATGCGCGCGCAGGAAATGATCCATCAGCAGCATCGCGATCAGCGGGCCTTGCACGACAAGGCCGGGATAGGATTCCGCATCGCGCGCATAATCGCGGTCGTAATGGATGCGATGGGCGTTGAAGGTGAGCGCCGAGAAGCGGAACAGCAGCGTGGGATCGGGCGCGATGCGGCGCGTTTGGCGGGAGACGCGCTGTTCCTTGCGGCCGGGCGGCGGCGGTCCGTTCGGCATGTCGCGGAAGACGATGTCCTGTTCTTCGCGGATGGCGAGATTGTCTTCCGAAAAGATTTCGTGTCCGACGGTGACGAAGATCATTTCGCCGCTCGCGCCGGTTTTCGCGCTGACATCCTTGATCGTCGAGCGGCGTTCGATTTTCGCGCCGACGGCGATTGCGCCATGAAATTCGATGCGCCCGCCCGCCCACATGCGGCGCCGGAGTTCCACAGGCGGCAGAAATCCGCCGCGCCGGGGATGGCCGTCTTCGCCCAATTCCGATTGGCGCGCGTGACCGAGAAAATAAAGCCAATGCGAAAGCGGCGGCAATTCGTTTTCGATCCATGGCGGCGTTTGATGATCGAGCAGCGCCGCCAGCCCCGCAAGCTGCAACGGCGAAGCAATATCCGTTGCGCTTTCCGTGCGCCCGATCCAGCTTTTCAGATGCGCGATATCCATCGTCAGAAGGATTTCGGCAGGCCCAGCACATGCGTCGCCACATGGCTGAGGATGAGATTGGTGGAAATCGGCGCCACCTGATAAAGCCGCGTCTCGCGGAATTTGCGCTCGATGTCGAATTCTTCCGCGAAGCCGAAGCCGCCATGGGTTTGTATGCACATGTCGGCGGCGTACCACGCGGCTTCCGAGGCGAGCAGCTTCGCCATGTTCGCTTCGGTGCCGCAGGGCGCGCCCGCATCGAACATGGCAGCGGCTTTCGCGACCATTTCGGCGGCGGCGGAAACCTGCACATAAGCGCGCGCGATGGGGAATTGTATGCCCTGATTTTCGCCGATGGCGCGGCCGAACACCGAGCGCTCCTTGGCATAGGCGCTCGCTTTATCGATAAAGAAGCGGCCATCGCCGAGGCATTCCGACGCGATCAGGATGCGCTCGGCATTCATGCCGTCGATGATATAGCGGAAGCCCTTGCCTTCCTCGCCGATCAGGTTTTCCGCGGGCACTTCCAGATCGTCGAAAAACAATTCCGTCGTCGCATGGTTGATCATCGTGCGGATCGGCCGGATGGTGAGGCCCTTACCAACCGCCGCGCGCAAATCGACCAGCAACACGCTCATGCCGTCGGTCGGTTTCGCGGAATCCACGCGCGCCGAGGTGCGCACCAAGAAAACCATCAGATCGGAATGTTCGGCTCTGGAGATCCAAATCTTCTGGCCGTTGACGATATATTTATCGCCCGCCCGTTTCGCGAATGTCGAAATGCGCGTCGTATCGGTGCCGCTGGTGGGTTCGGTGACGCCGAAGGCTTGCAGGCGCAATTCGCCGCTGGCGATTTTCGGCAGATATTTCTTTTTCTGTTCGCTGCTGCCGTGACGCAGGATCGTGCCCATCGTGTACATCTGCGCGTGGCAGGCGCCGCCATTGCAGCCGGAGCGATGGATTTCTTCCAGAACTGCCGTCGCGGCACCCAGACCCAATCCCGAGCCGCCATATTCTTCCGGAATCAGAACCGAAAGAAATCCTTCGCGCGTCAATGTGCTCACGAATTCCGCCGGATATTCGCGCGCGCGATCGAGCGCCCGCCAATATTCGCCGGGAAAGCGCGCGCACAGCTTTCGCACATTCTCGCGGATTTCGGGAAATGTCTCGCCCATGGCCGCAGCCTATAGCCAAGGCCGGGGCCGCCGCAAAGCCTGACGCCGTATTGTTTTCTTTGAATCACTCTCTTTTTCGTCATTGCCGGCCTTGTGCCGGCAACCCATTAACACCTTGCTAGACGGAGGCTATGGATGGCCGGGACAAGCCCGGCCATGACGAGTTTGTTTGGTGATAGGGCGTTTGAACCGTTCAATCCATAAACAACATCGCCGGATGCTCCAGCCGCGCCTTGACGCGGCGGATGAAGGCGGCGGCGTCATAGCCATCGACCACGCGGTGATCGAAGGAGGAGGAAAGATTCATCATCTTGCGCACGATGATCTGGCCGTCGCGCACCACGGGCCGCTCGACCACCGCATTGGGCCCGATCACCGCGACTTCCGGATAATTGATGACCGGCGTCGTGGCAAGCCCGCCCAGCGCACCGAGGCTGGTGATGGTGATGGTCGAGCCGCTGAGGTCTTCCTTGGCCGCCTTGTTTTCGCGCGCGGCGGTGGCAAGGCGCGCGATTTCCGCCGACGCCTGCCAGATGTCGAGCGCTTCGGCATGGCGGATGACGGGCACGAGCAGGCCGTTCGCCGTTTGCGTAGCGATGCCGATGTGAACCGCCGCGTAGCGATGCACGATGCCGGCGTCATCGTCGAAATGCGCGTTCACTTGCGGAAATTCCGGCAGCACGGCGATCAGCGCGCGCATCAGGAACGGCAAGAGCGTGAGGCGCGGCTGGCCGGAGCGGCGGTTGCCGTTGAGATGCTCGCGCAAGGCTTCCAGCTCCGTCATGTCCACTTCTTCGACATAGGC
>DATIZS010000227.1:0-7011 GCA_035516955.1 Rhizomicrobium sp. | reverse complement strand
CGACCAAGGCGGTGGAGCAGTCGAGCTGCGGATCGCAATAGATGCCGTTCACGACCGGGCTCGGATCACCGTTGTCACCCCGAAGCCCTTCACCAAAGAGGCCCGGCGCCGTATCGAAGCGGTTGAAATCCTCCGTCGAATAGAGGAAGTCATTGTTATAGCCGGTCTGCGAGGTGATCGTGAGCTGCGGCGTTATTGCATAATCGGCGTTGAATTCCAGCGTGTCGTTCCGCGCCCGGTAGGTGGGGCCCAACGCCGATTCGATCACACGCAGATTGCGGGATTGTGCCTGATTGGCATAGGGATCTCCTACATTGAGCATGGTGCCCGCGTCGGAATCCCCGCCAAAATAAAATTCGCCGGCTGCCACGAAGGGGAGCGCTTGCCCATTGGGCGTCTCATAGGCCTGCGGAGAATAAAGCGATACAGGCAGGCAGCCCTGGCTGAGCCATGAGCGATAGAATTGCGAATTAAAGTCGGCGGGAACGTGCCGGCTCATCTGGCCAGCGGTCAGCGGCACGTTTGTCAGATCGTAGCCGTCGATCGATGTTGGTCCCGGATCCTTCTCGCAAAGTTGCTTGGCGGAACGCACGCGATCGTCGTCTTCCTGGAAATGCTCCCAGACCAGATAGGTCTGCACATTCTCGAACGGCTTCCAGCCGACCGTGACACGGCTCGACCACAGATCGCGCCCATCGACCTGCTTGCCGAGCGTCGAGTCGTAGGTGTAGCCATCCCGCTTGGTCCATTCGCCGGCGACACGCAGATCGAGCCGGTCATCGACACTCGGAATATTGACCATGCCCTCGTAACGCCGGTTCGAATAATTGCCCCAGTCAGCGGAGAGCATCGCTTCGAACTGGTCGGTCGGCTTCGCCGAGATCAGGTTGACGACACCGGCCGTGGCGTTGCGGCCATAGAGCGTTCCTTGCGGGCCGCGGACCACTTCGACCTGCGAAACGTCGTAGAATTCCTGCTCGAAGAAATGGTTGCGGATAAAGGGAATGTCGTTGAACGCGACCGCGACAGCTGGATCGGTCGTCACCGAAATCGCCTGCGTGCCGATACCGCGAATCTGGATCGAGTAGCCGGTGAAATTGGTTTTCGTGAAGGTGAGGTTCGGGACCTCCTTCACAAGATCGGGGCCGCCCGCGATCTGGCGCGATGTGAGCTGTTCCTGCGAAAGCGCGGTGATCGCAATCGGCACCGTTTGAATATCGCCTTTGATCTTCGACGACGTGACGACCACCGTTTCCACGCTCGCCGCGGCGTGGGCGGGCTGGGTTTCGGCCAGGCGCGTGACGGGCGCGGCCGACCGTTGCGTTTTTTTCTCCGGCACGATGGCGACGGCGCCGGTTTCATCGCGCTCGGTGGTGAAACCCGTGCCTTTCAGAAGCCGGCTGAGCGCGGCTTCGGCGGAAAAGGAGCCGCGCGCGCCGGCGGTGTAGGTGTTTTTCAGCGCGTCGTCCGGATAGATGAGCGCCACGCGCGCCTGCACCGAATAGGCGTTGAGCGCGGTGACGAGATCGCCGCCCGGAATGTTGAAATTCTCGGCATGGGCGCTCGCCGCGAGCGCAATCGCGGAAGCACCGCACGCCAGGGCCGCGATCAGATATTTCGACGTTCTCATCATTCCCCCCTTCGAGCCGGGCCCGCGCTTTCGATTTCAGCGCAGGACCAGCGTGCCGTTCGCGCGGCGTTCGATTTCCAATCCGAGCGCGTTTTTCGCCACGCGCGCGAAAGCTTCCACGTCGCCGGCGGGAAACGTTCCGCCGATGGTGCGCTTTGCGGCCTGATCCGCGATCACGAGTTTCAGCCGGTTGTAGCGGTTGAATTCGGCCGCGGCGTCGGCGAGCGCGGTGTGCTTGAACACGAGAAGGCCGCGCCGCCAGCTCAATCCGGTTTCGAGAACTTGCGCGGGCTCGCGCGTCACCGAAATCGCATCGCCGCGCGCCACCGCGACATCGCCCGCGCCGAGCAGCGCCGATTGCGTCGCGTTTTGTTTTTCGGAGGCGTCGAACCAGACCTTGCCCTGCAACACGGCCACGCGAACGCCCTGCGGTTCGTCGCGCACGGAGAATTGCGTGCCCAGATCCGTGATGCGCTTGTTGTTGGCGATCACGATGAAGGGATGCAGCCTGTCGTGCTTCACATGGAAGAAGGCTTCGCCTTTTTCGAGCCACACGATGCGCTGCTCCGTCGTCATGCGCGCGCGCAGCACCGTGTCGGTGTTGAGCTCCACGCTGGAGCCGTCGGCGAAAGAGATCGTCTCGTGTCCGCCGATGGGTGTCGCGAAAATCCGGTCGCGGGGCGCAAGCGCGTACCAGGCGCCGGCGCTGCCGAGGCTCGCGATCAGCACCGCGGCGGCGGCGAATTTCAGATAAAGAGGCAGCCCGCGCTTCGGCGAGACAGTCTGTTCGTCGCTCGCATTGTCGGGCGCACGGCCGAGCGCGCCGAGGCGATCCGCCCGGTTCCACGCCGCATCGACCCGCAGAAACGCCACCCGGTGCGCGAGCGATTGTTCGAGCCAGGAGTCGAGCTCCGCCTGATTCTGCGCCGTCCAGTCGCCGCGTTCGAGCCGGTCATGCCATATGGCTGCGGCGGCGCGCACATCGCGGGCGCTCGCGCTCATGGATTCCACCCGTGATCGAGCGGGCTCGCATAGAGAATGTCGGCGAGCGCGAGCCGGCCTTCGGTCAGATGGCGATGCACGGTGTCTTCGCTGATGCCCATGCGCGCGGCGATTTCGCGGCGCGACAGCCCTTCGATCTTGCGCAGGATCACCGCTTCGCGGCAGCGCGGCGGCAGGCGGTCGAGCGCGATTTGCAGCTTCCGCAATTCCTCGCGCGCCATGATTTTCCGGTCGGCGGGCGGTTCATCCGCGGCCAGATGCAACGCATCCAGATCGCCGATCGTTTCGATGCCGACGACCTGCTCGTGCTTCATGCGGTTGATGAGAAGATTGCGCGCGACCGTGAGCACGAAGGGCCGCACGGGCGAAGGAAACTGTTTCTGGGCTGCCTCGTAAACGCGCACGTAAACATCCTGACAAAGGTCTTCCGCATCGGCCTTGTTGCGCCAGCTTCGCCTGAAGAGCTGCATCAGGACCGGCTCGAGCGGCAACACTTCGCGGACAAACCAGGCGTTCACGTCGGACACAGTCATGGGCACGCCCGCATCGCGCGGGGCGGCATCGTCGCGACCGTTGTCTGTCAGTTCCGCCATCCCCCGTGAGCTTCCTGCCTTTCGAGGGTCAAGAATTGTGCCCGCACAGGGTAGAACAACCGGCCGCTCGAAGTGGGCCAATCAAAGTTCGCGGATAGCGATTTTGCAGCGCAGCAGAGCGGTTTCCGCGCCGGCGCGCCGCCCGGGAGGCCATGGAGCGCAGTCCCGCTTCGGGGGGAGACGAGCGATCGAGCGTTGCGTCATTCCGCGCGCGCGCCAAGGGTGGTACATATTCGCGGGGCGTTTTGGGGGCAATAATGTCCGGCAGATTTTTGCGACTCGCGGGCGCGGCCGGCGCGTGCGCGTTCTGGGGCGGCCTTGCGGCGGCAGGCCCGGTCACGATCAATTTCGATGCGGTGGATACGAGCCGGGGCTCGGTCACGGGCGCCGCGGTCGAAAAATATCTCGCGGGCTACGGCATCGCCGTCGTCGAACAGAAATCCATCGGCGGCAAGGCGGCGCTGACCATCGAACCGACCACGCCCAGCACCGGCTTTTCGGCGAGTTCGTATCCGAATGTTTTTCATCAGACCGGGGCCAACGGCCCGATCAGTTTCACAATTCGCTTCGCCCATCCTCTTCGCCGCTTTTCCTTCACGCGCGCGCAGCTCGTCGCCGGCCCGAACGGAATTACCCATCCGGGCTGGAGCGCGGAAGTCCTCGATGCGAAGGGCCGCGTTATCGGAAAACCGGCCGGCGAGGATATGATCCGCTCCTTCGTCACCGTTCCGGCGCGAAGCTTCAGTTTCGACGCCACCGCGAACGACCCGATCTCGATGCTGAAAGTGAGCGCCGACGACAAGAACTTCACTGCGTTCAGCAGCGTGGTCCTGGACGATTTTCAGTTGACTTCGTCCGACGCGAAATAACTCACCGGCACGCTTGCGACGGCATCGAATTGTCCTCGCCCTGCCAGTGCGCAACCTCTTCGCCGACCCGAGCGGCGGCCTCGGTAGAAACGTTTCGCGCGAGCGAGGCGCGGCTGTAGCGCGCCAATTCGGCATCTTCGAAATTGCCCCGAGCCTCGAACGCGCGCGTTTCCAATGCACGAAACAAAAGCGCGCGTTCGAGCTTTTGCGCCGTGAACGGCGGCTTCTCGCAAATTCTCGCGAGATCGCGATATCGGGCCGGATCGCCGGAATCGGGCGCAGGCGATGCCAGCCTTTGAACGCGGGCGCGTGCCGCCTCCTGCGGCGTCAATAGCCGCGCAATCGCGACATCCGCGTAATGCACGGTGGAAGCCCCGTCCGGCTGCCACACATTCCACAGAACAAGCGGATCGCTGGTCGCGTGGAACCCCGCGACCAGCCAGTTCCCCGAGGGGCCGAATGCGAGCGCGTGCGCCGCATCCGGCCCACGGATTTCATAAATCAAGGAATCTGTATTCACGTCCCACAGACGCACCGTCCCGTCCTCGGAAGCAGATGCGAGCCGCGCGGCGGCGGGATCGAAACTGAGCGCGTTGATGCGGTCGTCGTGGCCCGCCAGCGCGGCGACTTGCGCGCAAGTCGCCGTGTCGTACAATCTCACGCGGCCATCGTCGTCGCCGGCCGCCATCAAATTCCGATCGGCGTCATAGGCGATCGCGCGAACGGGAGCAGGAAGCGGTTCGGTTCGGCATCGCAAGCCGCGCGAGCGCAAATCCCAGACCCAGGCTTTGCCGTCTTCGGTGCCCGATACGAGACTGTTGCCGTCCCGGCTGTAAGCGAACGCCAGCACGGTCGCGGAGTGGTTCAGAGTCGCGAGCAATCTTCGATCCGGAAGTGCCACGAGGCGGATATCGGAGCCTTGCTCCCGGATGACGGCCAGGCTGTCGTCGCGAGGGCTGAACGCGATGAAACTCGGCGGCGTGTTGGTGATCAGCGGGTCGCCGCCTTGGTTCGCCGAATTTGGCGCGAGCAGCGTCCGCCTTGCGAGATCCCACACAACCACCTGCCCCGGATCGCCGACCGAAAAACCATGCTTCGAACCGGCGGCAAGATATTTGCCGTCGCCGCTGATCGAAATCGCCGGTACCGATTCCGGCGAATCCGGCAGATCGATGGTTGCGTTGTTCCGAATGTCCCAGAGCCTGACCGGGCATGCCTGATCGCAACCTATGGCCAGCAGATCGCGGCCGAACGCGACGGACATCACGATGTCTTCGGTATTGATCGCGGTGCTGTTCGCCGCGGGCAAATCGTAGATCCGTGCGGTCGTATCGGCGGAGGCAGTCGCAAATTGTTTGCCGTCCGGGCTGAACGTCACCTGCCAGATCGGCCCCGTGTTGGCGTTCAGCCAGCGCAGCGCGGGCGTCATCGCCCACACCCGGACGGTCATGTCCGTCGATGCGGTCACGAGTTTCGCGCCATGCGCGGCAAATGCCATGGCAGTGATCCCCGAAGTATCCGAACGCACCTCAACCGGTTCATGGCTGAAGACACGCAGCAGTTTGCCGGTCGCCGCGTCCCAGGCGCGGATCGTATCGTCGGCAAAACCGGCAACCACCGTCTGGCCGTCGGGACTGAACGCCACGATTTTGGCGTCGACTTCGTTGTCATAGGCCGAGGGGCCCAGGAGGACACGCGGCGCCGCTTCCGCCGACGCCATGTCCCAGAGATATACATTGCCATCGTTGGAACCGGCCGCGAGCCGCGAGCCGCGCGGGCCGTAAGCCACCGACCAGATAATGCCCTGGTGATATCGATGCGCGCCCGGAGAGCGCAATTCGCGGGAATCCTCGTATGTCCCGCGCGCGGAGCGCGAAAAGATATGCACCGTATCGTCGTGCGCCGTCAGCGCGATCTGGTTGCCGTCGGGACTGAAGACGGCCGAGATGATCTCTCCGTGCCGCTCGCCGCCGAACGTCTGCTCGGGCGCGGTCAGCACGGAAATCAGCGTGCCGGTGTGTGCGTCGTAGACGGCCGAGGCGCCATCCTGGGCACCGGCCACGATCTTGCCGCCGTCCGGACTGAACGCGAATGTGTTGACCTGGGTCGTGGAGACCGGCAGCACGATCGCCGGCGCGGAATCCTTCCACAGCCTGACGCGGCCATCCGAGTAGGACACGGCAAGTTCGCTGCCCGTGGAATCGAACATCAGGCGAAGCGCGGCCACGCCCGTCAATTTGGGATCGAGCAGGCGGCGAATTTTCGCGCCCGTTGCGTCCCAGATGCGCACGATCCCGTCATAGGATGCGGTGACGATTTCTCCCGTGCGCGGATTGAATGTCGCCGCCGCGATCCTGGTCGCAGGCAATTGCAGCGGAGCCGACAGTTTCAATCCCGTCTTGAAGTCCCAGAGCTGCGCCGTTCCGTCGCTGAATGCGGTGAGGATACGCGTTTCATCGGGATCGAGGGCCAGAGAGGAAACCGCGCGCTCGGGATCGTCCGTTCCTTCGCGCGCAACCAGGATCGCCTGCAGCGGATCCTGCTGAAGCGCCTCGGCGAGAACCGCAACGGCGTCCGGCGCGTAAGGACGGCTGTCCGAGTCCGGATCGTCGGGCAACGCTTGTCGCGCGATCAAAGCTGCGGCCGAAGCGTCACCGGACCGAAGTTCCTGATCCGCTATGCCGATTAACGTGCGCGAGCGTCCTAGGAACGTGGCGTTCTGTTCATTGGATCGGTACGTCGAAAACGCAACGCCGATCGATAGCAGCGCCAGGATCGAAACGACAGCCTGAATGGCCAGGCGCCTGCGCCGTTCCGCTCGGTCCCGCAGGATGAGCTGGTCGAGCGATGTCAGCCCCAGCAGCGCGCCGATGATACGCAGCAGCATATGCCGCGGATCGGCAACGCCCGGCCGGCG
>DATIZS010000226.1:0-2387 GCA_035516955.1 Rhizomicrobium sp. | reverse complement strand
CCATGGACATCATCAAGTACGCCGGCGGCAGCCCGGCCAATTTTCTCGACGTGGGCGGCGGCGCCTCGGCCGAGCAGGTAAAGAACGCGTTTCGCATCCTGCTTTCGGACAAGAACGTCAAGGCCGTGCTGATCAACATTTTCGGCGGCATCGGCCATATCCGTGCCAACCGTGAAGTTGAGACCGGATTCGAGCAGAATCTTACGGCCGAGCTCGACATTGGTGCCTTCCATGCGCACCACGATGGGCAATTGGACGTGCAAATCGCGTGCGGCAGTGACCACCCCGCTGGCCAGCGTGTCGCAGCGCAGAATGCCGCCGAAAATGTTGATCAGCACCGCTTTCACGGCTTTGTCGGAAAGCAGAATACGGAAAGCGTTCTTGATCTGCTCCGCGTTCGCGCCCCCGCCCACGTCCAGGAAATTCGCCGGAGCGCCGCCGGCGTATTTGATGATGTCCATGGTGGCCATCGCCAGGCCCGCGCCATTCACCATGCAGGCGACGTTGCCGTCCAGCTTGATGTAATTCAGCCCGAACTTCGACGCTTCCACTTCCAGCGGATCTTCCTCGTTCAAATCGCGCAGCTCGGCGAGGTCTTTGTGGCGGAACAACGCATTGTCGTCGATATTGATCTTGGCATCGAGCGCGTACACCTTTTGATCTTTCGTGACGATGAACGGATTGATTTCCGCAAGCGACGCGTCGAGCGCTTCATTCGCTTTCGCCAGCGCCATGATCGAGCCCGCCGCCGCATTCACCGCCGGTCCGTCGATTCCAATACCGAACGCAAGTTTCCGGGCTTGAAACGCGCTCAAGCCCAGGCCCGGCTCGATCGCTTCTTTCAAGATTCGTTCCGGCGTCTTGGCCGCGACCTCTTCGATCTCCACGCCGCCGTCCGCCGAAGCCATGAAGACGTTCTTGCCGATTGCGCGATCGAGCACGATGCCTAGGTACAGCTCTTTTTCAATCGGCAGCGTTTCTTCGACCAGCAATCGCTGCACCACGCGTCCCTCCGGACCGGTCTGATGCGTCACCAGGGTCATGCCGAGCATTTTTTGCGCGATGGCTCGCGCTTCCGCGGCGTCCTTCGCGATTTTGACGCCGCCGCCTTTGCCGCGTCCGCCCGCGTGAATCTGCGCTTTCACCACTACGCTGCCGCCGATCTTCTTCGCCGCCGCTTCGGCTTCCTCGGCGGTGAGGGCCACCTCTCCTCTGGGCACAGGGACATTGTGCCGGGCCAACAGGGCTTTGGCCTGATATTCGTGTATCTTCATTGCAATGTTGTGAGAAACTCCTACTATAACATCCTGAATGTCGCTCCTGCCCTTTTTACATCGGGTTTCCAATCGCGAGAATCTTACGTCGCCGGAGGCGTACGAAGCGATGAGCGTGATCCTCGAGGGCGCGGCCAGCGAAGCGTTGTTATCGGCATTCCTGATCGCTCTGCGAATGAAAGGCGAGACCGCGGCCGAGCTCGCAGGGTTCGCGCGCGCGATGAGAGACCGCGCCGTGTTCGTCGACGTCGGCGCCGATGTCATCGACACCTGCGGCACCGGCGGCGATGGCGCGGGCACGTTCAACATTTCGACGGTCGCGGCTCTGGTGATGGCGGGCGCCGGAGCGCGCGTCGCCAAGCATGGCAACCGGTCGATCTCGAGCGCGACCGGCGGAAGCGCGGAGATGATGGAAGCCCTGGGTGTGCGCTTCGCCATGTCGCCCGAGGAGACGGCCTGCGCGGTTCGCGAGATCGGCATCGGGTTTTTGTTCGCGCCGCGCATGCATCCGGCCATGAAGCATGCCCAGCCCGTGCGCCGCGAGCTGAAACTGCGGACCGTTTTCAATTTGCTGGGCCCGCTGGTGAATCCGGCCCGGGCGCAAGCGCAACTGATCGGCGCGCCGTCGCCCGCCGCCGCGCAATTGATGGCGGAGGCGCTGGCCGAGCTCGGAACGCGGCATTCTTTTGTCGTGCATGGTCACGACGGGCTCGACGAAATCACTACCACCGGGGCCACCGACGTGTATGAAGTTTCCGCCGGCCAGGTGAAAAAACTGCTGTGGATGCCCTCGGATTTCGGCGTGCCGCGCGCATCATTGAGCGCATTGCAGGGCGGAGATCCCCTTCGCAACGCGGAAATCGCGCGGCGCATCCTGGCGGGAGAAGAGGGCCCGGCGCGCGACATCGCGCTGGTGAATGCGGCCGCCGGCCTGGTTGCCGCGGGACTTGCCGCCGATCTGCGAACGGGAATGTCCGCCGCCCTGCATTCCATCGAATCCGGAGCCGCGGCGGAACGTCTCGCGCGTCTGAAGCACGCCTTTCCGCTCTCCTGAAGGACCGGACTATCATGGTCCGTATGCATCGTCTTCTCGCCGTGGTCCTGAGCACGGCC
>DATIZS010000225.1:0-3085 GCA_035516955.1 Rhizomicrobium sp. | reverse complement strand
GCAGCGGAGCCGACAGTTTCAATCCCGTCTTGAAGTCCCAGAGCTGCGCCGTTCCGTCGCTGAATGCGGTGAGGATACGCGTTTCGTCGGGACCGAGGGCCAGCGAGGAAACCGCGCGCTCGGGATCGTCCGTTCCTTCGCGCGCAACCAGGATCGCCTGCAGCGGATCCTGCTGAAGCGCCTCGGCGAGAACCGCAACGGCATCCGGCGCGGAAGGACGGCTGTCCGAATCCGGATCGCCGGGCAAGGCCTGCCGTGCGATCAGCGCGGCGGCGGCCGCATTGCCCGACTGAAGTTCCCGATCCGCCATGCCGGTCAATGTGCGCGAGTGCTCGAGAAACGTTGCGTTGCGCTGTTCGTTCAAGCGATAGGTCGAAAACGCAACGCCGATCGAAAGCAGCGCCAGGATCGAAACGACAGCCTGAATGGCCAGGCGCCTGCGCCGTTCCGCCTGGCGGTCCCGCAGGATGAGCTGGTCGAGCGATGTCAGCCCCAGCAGCGCGCCGATGATACGCAGCAGCATATGCCGCGGATCGGCAACGCCCGGCCGGCGATCGATCCACAAAGGCTCCGCCGCTTCTCTTGTGATTTCGCCGGAATCGCCGATCTTGAATCGCAGTGCCGCCGGCAAGGCTTCCAGTTCCGGCGCAAGACCGTGAGCGGCGGCGTTCGGCTCTCCCCCGACGACGACCGCCAGAATGCGCGATCCTTTGCCGAGTTTGGTGAAGTCGACGATTTCCTTTTCCACCCATTCGCTGCGCGCCGAATGCGGGCTGCAGACGACGATGAGGAATTCGGACTCCTGAAGTCCGC
Source organism: Rhizomicrobium sp. (assembly GCA_035516955.1). GTDB lineage: Bacteria > Pseudomonadota > Alphaproteobacteria > Micropepsales > Micropepsaceae > Rhizomicrobium. Next base: position 2,272 of record DATIZS010000225.1, on the reverse strand, counting down.
GGCGGATGCGCTCCGGAAGATCTTGTCCCGGAATCAATTCGCTCTCGTCGCGGAATACCGGCTTGATCGGGCGGGTGCGTCCCTGCTTTCGCTCGATCCCCGAGACATCGACGGCGCGCGGCAACACATAGGCTTCGAGCTCGCGCTGCAGCCTTCGCGCGAATTCGCGATCCTTGCGGCTATAGCTGATGAAGGCGCGATATTTGAATTCGCCCGCCACGCATGCCCCCGCCGACGGCTTCTCCTCAGGGCCATTCTACACCGATCCCGGCCGCTGGAACGCCGTTGCGGGCAATCGTCTAATCGTTTGAATTTGCTTCCAAACGGTGGCGGAGCGGGCTCATCGAGCGCTCTCGGCCCGCGGATAACTCAATAAACGCAGGCCCGGAAACTCGCGCTGCATCCTTTTGAGAAAAGCGCGGCCCATCGGTCATGTGCGCCGCTCGATTATCGTCAATTACGTCAAGCCCGAATGGCGCTCGCGCCACGAATTGTCATTTCCGGAATCGCCCATCGCCGGGCGGCACCCGCGATAAAGCCCAAGTGCTGGTGCCGCCTGGGTGACTCGAACACCCGACCCACGCATTACGAATGCGTTGCTCTACCGGCTGAGCTAAGGCGGCTTGCCGGCGCCCGTCATACGCGAAGGGCGGCCCACCCTGCAACACCCATCAAATCCCCATGAAAACAGCCCATTGCCGAGGGGGCCCCGCTCGGCCATGCTGCGCGCGACAGGAACCGCCCATGCTCACCAAGGCCGACGATTTCCCGGTGCACCAGCGCGCCGAACCCATTGCGACGGCCGGCACCGACCGCAATTTCTACGACCGCTATTTCTTCAACGGCTACACGCTGGACGGCCATGTTTTCTTCGCCGCGGCGCTCGGCGTCTATCCCCATTTGAACGTGATGGATGCGGCCTTTTCGGTGATCTGCGAGGGCGTGCAGCACAATCTGCGCGCCTCGCGCCTTCTCAACATGGAGCGGATGGATACGAAGGTGGGGCCCATCGCCGTCGAGGTGATCGAGCCCTTGCGGCGGCTGCGGGTGATCGTGGGCGAGAACGAACATGGCATCCGCGCCGACATTATATTTACGGCGCGCGCGGCGGCGGTCGAGGAGCCGCGCTTCACCTTCCGCCAGGGTCCGCGCACGATCATGGATTATACGCGGCTGACTCAGAACGGCGTCTATGAAGGCTTCGTCGAGATCAAGGGCAGGCGCATCGAGATCGATTCCGGCATGGTCATGGGGACGCGCGACCGTTCCTGGGGTGTGCGGCCGATCGGTCTTGCCGATCCGCAAACACCGGCACCGCCAAGGCCGCCGCAATTCTATTGGCTCTGGGCGCCGCTCAATTTCCCGGATCGCTTCATGCTCTATCACATCAATGCCGACGCGGAAGGCAGACCCTGGAACACCGCTTCGGTGATGGGCGCGCTCGATGGCGAAGCGATGCATATGGCGTCATGCCATTCGCAGCTTGTCTTCAAAAGCGGAACACGCCATGCCAAAAGCGCAGTGATCGAAGCGGCGGATGCGCATGGCGGTAAATGGCGCGCGGAGCTTTCACCGCGATTCAATTTCTATATGTCGGGCATCGGCTATCTTCATCCCGAGTGGGGACATGGCGTCTACAAAGGCGAGAACGCGCTGGGTTATGACACCTATGATCTCGCGAGCGTCAACGAAATGGATCCGCGATTCTGGCACGTGCAGGCGTTCGTCACCGCGCGGCTTTTCGGCCCCGACGTCGAGCGCGTGGGCGCGGGCGTGCTCGAGCAGCTTGTGATCGGGCCCCATGCCCCATCCGGATTCGCCAGTCTCATGGACACGGCCCCATGAGCGATCTTTCGGATGCGCTTGCAGCCTATTTGCGCGCCAAGCTTGGCGCGCCCGATTTGCAGGTGACCTCGCTCGCGCGCATTCCCGGCGGGGCGAGCCGCGAGACCTATCGTTTCCGCGCGCGCTATGCGAAAGATGGAAAGCCGAGCGAGCGCGGCTTGATCTTGCGCCGCGATCCGCCCGCGAGCCTGATCGAAACCGAGCGCGCGACCGAATTCCGCGCCTATCAGGCATTCTACAAGCTCGGCCTGCCGGTGCCGGAACCGATCGCATTGGAACTCGACGGTGCCGCGCTCGAGCGGCCTTTTTTCATCATGGAAGAGATCGAGAATTGCCAGGCGGCCAATATTCTTCTGCCCGATCCCTATGGCGCGCACCGGCAGAAGATCGGCGAACAATTCTGGCGCGTGCTGGGCGAAATCGCGCG
>DATIZS010000224.1:0-2851 GCA_035516955.1 Rhizomicrobium sp. | reverse complement strand
ACGGCCCGTCGGTGCCGCGGCTCTTGAACATCACGGAGAAGCCCGAATCCGACGGGCGCGTGCTGCAGCCGATCGAGAAATTCGGCATCAAGGCGATGTCGATCGGATTCATGGTCGATACCGACACGCCGATGATCTGGCGCGGGCCGATGGTGCAAAGCGCGCTCACGCAGATGATGGGCGACGTGGCGTGGGCGCCATTGGACGTATTGGTGCTCGACATGCCGCCGGGCACGGGCGACGCGCAGCTCACCATCGCCCAGCGCGTGCCGCTGAAAGGCGCGCTCATCGTTTCGACGCCGCAGGACATCGCGCTCATCGACGCGCGCAAGGGCCTCGCCATGTTCAGGAAGACGCAGGTGCCGGTTCTCGGCATCGTCGAGAACATGAGCACGTTCGTCTGTCCCGCATGCGGACACGAAACGCATATCTTCGGACATGGCGGCGCGCGCGAGACGGCGAAACAATTGGGCGCGCCGTTCCTGGGCGAGATTCCGCTGGTGGCGGAAATCCGCGAAACCTCCGATGCCGGAACCCCCATCGTCGCGCTCAAGCCCGAAAGCCCCGAGGCGCAGGCTTTCCTTGCGCTCGCCCGCGCAATCGCCGAAAAGATCGCAACTCCCGAGCGCCCCGCGCCCAGGATCATCATGGAATAGTCATGGCAACGCCGAAACCTCAGATACGAAACATGTTCGCGACGCCCGTCTGCGTGCATTTCCTGCCCGTGGCGCCGGAAACGAACGCGGAGCTGCGCCCCTTGATCGTGGAGCGCGCGTCCGCACCCGGCGCTTCGCCGCGCGGCGGCGGCTGGCGCTCGGCCGCCGATTTCGAAAGCTGGGGCGGCGGAGCCGCGCAAACGCTTTTCCGCGTGGCGCGCGAGCTCGCCGACAATCTCACCGCCACGCGCACGGGCGGGCGCATTTCGCTCGAATGGAAAATCGCGGGCGCGGCCGCGATGCGCCACAAGGGCGATTATGTGGAGATGGCCGCGAAGCCGGGCGCCTATTGGTCGGGCATCTATTTCGTCGACGACGGCTACGGCAAATCGGACGACGAGCAGCTTGCCGGCGAAGTCGAGCTCGGCGATCCCCGCGGCGCGCTGCCCGCGATGGTGGCGCCGCATCTGGCCTATCGCATTCCCGGCGGGATGGCTGCGGGCTCGACCGAAGCGATCCGCCCGCAATCGGGCATGATCATCCTTCATCCCGCATGGCTGCCGCGCGGCGAACGGCGCTTCGACGGCGATTATCCGCGCGTGACGGTCGAATTCGATCTCATGGTGCCCTGATGGCGAAGCTCCGGACGAAGCGCGTTTATGACGGGCTTTCGAAGGAGGACGGCCAGGGCGTGCTGGTGGACCGGCTGTGGCCGCGCGGAATTTCCAAAGCAAAACTCAAAGGCGTGATCTGGCTCAAGGACATCGCGCCCAGCAATGACTTGCGCAAATGGTATCACGCGCATCTGGGCGAGCGGGCCGAATTCCGGAGACGCTATTTCGCGGAATTGAAAAAACGGCCCGAGGCGATCGCCGAATTGCGCGCGCTCGCGAGGAAGGAGCGCGTGACGCTGCTCTATGCGTCGAAGGAGCTGGAAACCAACAACGCGACGGTGCTGGCGGAGTTTTTGGGGAAATAATTTTCCTCCCCCGTTTACGGGGGAGGTGTCATGCGAGCAATTGCGAGCATGACGGAGGAGGCGAACGCGATATCCGCCCCCCTCGCCGCGTTCCGCGGCACTCCCCCCGTAAACGGGGGGAGAAAAGCTACGCATTATAATTCAATCTCAACCCCGGCTCGGGCCATTCCATCTGGATCAGCTTGCCGGTTCCCGATGCGGTGATGGTCGCCGTCTTCATGCCCGCGCCGCCCCAGCAGATATTCGTCACGATCGGATCGGGGATGGCCGTGTGGCGCACTCTATCGGTTCCGGGCCAGAACGTGGTGATGCCGCCGGCAAGGATCGTGGCGACGCACACCCCGCCATCTTCCTGCACGCCCAGCGAATCGAAATAGGCAAGCCCCGGAAACGCGCCGACGAAAACGCCCGGCGTGAAGCCCGGCACCTTCGCGCCCTTGCCCGGCTTCTGAAGCGGCAGCGACCACAAGCGCCCCGGCATGGTTTCGGCGTAATGCACCGTCTTGCCGTCGGGCGAGAGGCCGACGCCATTGGGCGAGATCAGCTCGCGCAGCACGCGCGTGATTTTCGAGCCGTTCGCCTTCGCATAATAGAGCGCGCCATGCGTGCGGAACTTCGCTGTGGTCGTGCCGTGATCGGTGAACCAGAAACCGCCTTGCGCGTCGAACACCAGATCGTTGGGCGCGATCAGCCGCTCGCCATCGCATTTGCTGTAGAGGATTTCCACCTTGCCCGTCGAGAGGTCGACGCGTTCGATGCGCCCGCCCTTGTGCGTGGGCGGCGCGTGGCCGGGGATCATGAGGCCTTGCCGCTTGTGGAAGACGAAATTGCCGCCATTGTTGCAGACGTAAAGCGCGCCGTCCGGACCGATGGCGAGCCCGTTCGGGCCGCCGCCGGGCTTGGCGACGATTTTCTTCCTGCCGTCTTTCGTGACGCGCGTGATGCGGCCGGCCGCGATCTCCACGAAGATCACCGAGCCGTCGTCCATCGCCACCGGGCCTTCGGGAAATTGCAGGCCCGTCGCGAATTCCTTCATGTCCATGTTTCGCTCCCGTTGGTGAGGTTCTTATGCAATGGCAACGCTAACGTGGATTGCGGGAACCGCGAAAGGGGCTTTATGCAAAAATGGGCGAAGTACGTTCGCGAATTCCGCGGGTATAAAGGGGCCGCAACCGCGGGGGCCTTCACATGCGAAAATCATTGGCGGCGGTCGCCG
>DATIZS010000223.1:0-5783 GCA_035516955.1 Rhizomicrobium sp. | reverse complement strand
GCGCGCGAGGCGGCCGGCATGCTGCGCGAAGCTTTGCCCGAAACGAAGGCAAAAGCGTTGCGCGCGGCGGCGGCGGCGATCCGCGCGCATGCGAAAGACATTCTCGCGGCGAATGCCAAGGACATGGCGGCGGCTTCCGGTCTTTCGCCCGCGCTGAAGGATCGTTTGGCGCTCGACGAAAAACGCATCGAAGCGATGGCAAAAGGCGTGGGGGAGGTCGCAGCACTTCCCGATCCCGTGGGGCGCGAACTTGCGCGCTGGAAACGGCCCAACGGTCTCGATATCGCGCGGGTGGCGACGCCCATCGGCGTCATTGGAATCATTTATGAGAGCCGCCCGAATGTGACCGCCGATGCGGCGGCGCTGTGTCTGAAGTCGGGTAATGCCTCGATCCTGCGCGGCGGATCGGAATCCTTGCATTCGTCTCGCGCGATTCACGCGGCGCTGATCGAAGGCTTACGAGCAGCGAATTTGCCCGAAGTCGCCATCCAGCTCGTGCCGACATCGGATCGCGCGGCAGTGGGCGCGATGCTGAAAGGCCTGAACGGCACCATCGATCTCATCATCCCGCGCGGCGGCAAAAGCCTTGTGGGCCGCGTGCAGGAGGAAGCGCGCGTGCCGGTGCTGGCGCATCTGGAAGGCATTTGTCATGTCTATGTGCATGAGAAAGCCGATCTCGCAATGGCGCGCAAGATCGTGCTCAATGCCAAGATGCGGCGCACCGGCGTCTGCGGGGCGGCGGAAACGCTGCTGATCGATCGCGGCATCCTCCAATCGCACGGCATTCCCATCCTCAACGATCTGAAAAACGCCCATTGCGAAATCCGCGGCGATGAATCCATCCGCAAAATCTTTTCCGATGCGAAAGCCGCCACCGAAGAAGACTGGCGCACGGAATATCTCGATGCGATCATCGCGGTGAAGGCGGTGGATGGCCTGGAAGATGCGATCCATCACATCGAGATTTTCGGCTCGCATCACACCGAATCCATTGTCACCGAAGATGCGAAAGCCGCCGGGCATTTCCTCAACGCGCTCGATTCCGCCATCGTGATGTGGAACGCCTCCACCCAATTCGCGGACGGCGCCGAATTCGGCATGGGCGCGGAAATCGGCATCGGCACGGGCAAGCTGCATGCGCGCGGGCCCGTGGGCGTCGAGCAGCTGACGACCTTCAAATATGTCGTGCGCGGGAACGGGCAAATCCGTGACTGAATGGCTTTGCCCGCCCGGCCCGTGCTCGCCCGGCCTCAAGATCGGGCTCCTCGGCGGCTCGTTCAATCCCGCCCATGAAGGCCATCTCTATATCAGCGAGCTCGCGCTCAAGCAGCTCGGCCTCGATTATGTGTGGTGGCTCGTCAGCCCGCAGAATCCGCTGAAGCCGGTCGCCGGCATGGCGCCTCTGCGCGAGCGCCTCTCCTATGCCGCAGCCAAATACGAGCATCATCCGCGCATCATCGTCGTCGATGTCGAAAGCAATTTCCACACGCGCTACACGGCCGATACGCTGGCCGCGCTGAAGCGGCGCTTTGCCGGCGTGCGTTTCGTCTGGCTGATGGGAAGCGACAATCTGGCGAGTTTCCATCGCTGGCGGCGCTGGCGCGAGATCGCCCGTTCGGTGCCCGTGGCGGTGGCGCTGCGCCCCGGCTCGGTGAAGGCGGCGCTCTATGCGCCCGCCGCGCGCTTTCTTTCGGGCGCGCGAAGGCCGCCCTCGCACGGCTTTGCGCTCGCCAAACCGCCCGCATTCGCCGTGCTCGACGGCCGGCGCTGCCCGCAAAGCGCCACAGCCATCCGCGCAAAAGCGGGCGCGGGCGAGGCCTTGGTGGGTGCGATTCCGTCGTGGTAGACTATATATGCATCGAAGGAGCGTGGGCCCGCCGCATGAAGGATACAGATCCGAAGTCCCGCGTTCCCGGCAACGGAGGATTGTAACCTGGCCCGCACCCCGAAAAAGGCGCCCAAACGCCTCGAACTGCCCCTTCTTTCGCGCATCCTCAAATCGCTGGACGACGACAAGGCCGAAGAGATCGTGACCATCGATCTCAAGGGCCGCTCCTCGCTTGCCGATGCGCTGGTGATCGCGTCCGGCCGTTCGGCGCGGCATGTCTCGGCGATCGCCGAACATCTCGCCCGCCGCCTCAAGGAGGCCGGTTACGGCGCGCGCCCCATGGACGGTGTCGGGCAAGGAGACTGGGCGCTCATCGATGCTGGCGACGTGATCGTGCATATCTTCCGCCCCGAAGTGCGCGATTATTACGATCTCGAGGGCATGTGGTCGGTGAACGAGCCCAGGCGCGCTGCCGCGCTCTAATTCCGTCGGGTCAAGATGCGCCTACTCATTCTCGCCGTCGGTCAGGGGCGTGGTACGCCGGAAGGCGCGCTGACGGAGGACTATGCGGGCCGCGCGCGCGTCTTCGGCAAGCGGCTCGGTTTCACGACGGTGACGATCGAGGAAGTCGCCCAATCGAAATTGCGCGAGGCGCGCGCGCGCGTGGCCGAAGAAGGCGAGCGGCTTGCCGCGCGCATTCCCGAAGGCGCGCATGTCATCCTGCTCGATGCCAAGGGCAAGGGCATGACATCGGAAGCCTTCGCCGAAATGCTCGGCGCCATGCGCGATGCAGGCGCGCGCGATCTCGTGTTCCTCATCGGCGGGCCCGACGGATTGAATGTGGGCGCGAGCGTCAAGCCGGGCCGGAGCCTTGCCTTCGGACCGCAAACCTGGCCGCATCTTCTGGTGCGCGCGATGCTGGCCGAACAGATCTATCGCGGCATGACGATATTGGCCGGGCACCCCTATCACCGCGCATAACGCTATCTTAACCATGACGCGCGACTGTAGCCTGTCGACGTGGGATTCGAGCCCATGGAAATCAAAGGTCCGGCACGGGTGGATTCGAGCGGGGTGCGCCGCGTGCCGCGCGCATCCACGCAAGCAGGCGGCGCGTTCTCGGTGACCGAGAGCGAGCAGCCGCATGCCCAGATGGTCACCGCGCCCAACACCATCGCCGCCGTCGATTCGATCCTCATGCTGCAGAGCATCGACGATTCGACTTCCGGCCCGTCCAAGGGGCTTGCCCATGGCCAGCAATTGCTCGACGTGCTCGATCAGGTGCGCGACGGGCTGCTTTCCGGCGGCGTTCCGCGCTCCACCCTCAACCGGCTCGCTGTCACGCTGGGCAAAAGACAGGACAATTTCGCCGATCCCAGGCTCCAATCGGTGCTGGACGAGATCGAGCTGAGGGCCCGCGTCGAGCTCGCCAAGCTCGAACAGGCCGACCAGGCCGCGGCTTAAACTCTTGTATTGACAATGGTTTCAGTAGGCGTCCCGGTGCGGGATTCCGATTGAAGCGGGCGAGCGCCGCCGCTATAACCCGCCCGCCTGAACTGGGGCGTCAACCGAACCGGGGTGTGCCAATGGGTATTGAACTTCCGCGTGGCTACAAGCCAAGCGAAAGCGAGCCCTTCATGAACGACAAGCAGCGCGAATATTTCCGCCGCAAATTGCTCGCCTGGAAAGACGAGATCCTGCGCGAAAGCCGCGAGACCATCCAGAACCTGCAGGCCGAGACGACGCCCAACGCCGATCTCGCCGACCGCGCGGCCACCGAAGCGGAACGGCAATTGGAACTTCGCACGCGCGACCGCCAGCGAAAGCTCATCGCCAAGATCGACGCGGCGCTGCGCCGGCTCGAAGACGGCTCCTACGGATTCTGCGAGGAAACCGGCGAGCCGATTTCGCTCAAGCGGCTGGACGCGCGCCCCATCGCCACGCTCTCGCTCGAAGCGCAGGAGCGCCACGAGCGGCGGGAAAAGGTGTACAGGGACGATTGATTCAGAAAACGGAATACAGAGAACGGGAATCGGAAAGATGCCCGTTCTGATTCCTGTTTTCTGTATTCTGTATTCTGTATTCCGGTCAGAACGGCATCAAGATATCGTAGAGCTGGCTGCCATAGCGCGGCTGCTGCACATCCATGATCTGGCCCTTGCCGCCATAGGAGATGCGCGCTTCCGCGATCTGGGCGAGATCGACGGTGTTGTCGTTGGTGATGTCCTCGGTGCGCACGATGCCGGTGATCTGCAGATCGCGCAGCTCGTTGTTCACGCGCACCTGCTGATGGCCGCTGATGACGAGATTGCCGTTGGCCAGGACCTGCGTGACGATGGCGGCGAGCGTCAGGTTGATGTCTTCGGAGCGGTCCACCGAACCGGCACCGACATTGGAGGTGTCGGAGCCCATGTTCACCAGTTTCGACGGATCGGCGCCGGAGGGCAGCGCATTGGCGAGCTCGCCTTCCAGCCCGAAGAAATTGGTGAGGCCGGCATCGTCGGAATTCTTGCGGCTGCGCGAGGTGGTGTCGGAAATCTTGGCGGCATCGGCGATCGAGATATCGACGGTCAGGATATCGCCGACATGGCTCGCGCGCGGGTCATGGAAGAAGCTGAGCGAGCCCGCATGCCACAGCGAGCCCGGCTGCTGCTGGGCCACTTGCGCCTGCGGCACGGGCAGCGAGACGGGCTGGTATTTCGCCTGTGCCGCCGGATTGGCGATGGGCGCGAGCGGCGGCGGCTCGCCGATCGTCTCGATGCGGTCGATCGCCGAGCAGGCCGACAGCGATCCGGCGAGAAGCGCGAGCGGAAAAAGTTTCAGCGGCGTCATGGCGTGTCCTGTTGAGCGGATGCGGTTTGTGTGACGGCGGTCGAAGCGGGGCCGGTGCGCACCTGGCCCGCGCCCGTCACGACCGCCGAAATCTGGCGATAGGAAACGGGATTGAGCACGGTCACGGTGTCGCCCATGCCGCCCTCGCTCATGGCCTTGCCGGTGGCGGTGAGCGTGATGCCGGGTGCCTCGAAGGTCATGGTCACGGTCGAGCCCTTGGTGACGATGATGGGTTTGCGCACATCCTCGGCGCGGACCGGCTCGCCCGCTTGCAGAAAGCGGCGCGTCTGCATGCCGACGAGATCGCTCATCTGGGTCACGACGAACGAGGCGCGTTCGGGCGCGACCGTCTGATATGTCAGATCGGAATCGGAGATGGTTTCGCCGCGGGCGATATCGCGCGCGGGCACCACGATGCGCGCGCCATCGGCGAGCGCGGGCGTGGCGATCAGCATTGCCAGAATGAGAAGTACGCGTTTCATCACTGGCTCCCGAGTTGCGCCGTCATCTGCAGGATCTGATCGGCGGCGGAGACGACTTTGGAATTCATTTCATAGGCGCGCTGGGCGGTGATAAGCGCGGTGATCTCTTCCACCGGATTGACGTTGGCGGTTTCGAGGAAGCCCTGCTGGATCGTGCCGTAGCCGGTCGAGCCCGGAACGCCGGCCTGCGGCGAGCCGGAGGCGGCGGTTTCGGTGAAGAGATTGTCGCCTTGCGCGGAAAGCCCCGCATCGTTTGGGAAGCGCACAAGTTCGAGCTGGCCCAGAACCTGCGGCGCGCTCTGGCCGGGGACCGTCGCCTGCACCTGGCCTTGCGTGTTCACGGTGACGGACAGCGCGTTCGGCGGAACCGCGATTCCGGGCGCCACCGTATAGCCCTTGTCGGTGACGATCTGGCCTTCGGGCGAAAGCGCGAATGCGCCCGCGCGTGTATAGGCGTCGGTGCCGTCGGGCATCTGGATGTGGAAATAGCCGGGGCCCTGGATCGCGAGATCGTAGGGATTCGATGTCGACTGCAGATCGCCCTGCGACGTGATGCGATAGACGGCCGCCGTGCGCACGCCCGCGCCGAGCTGGATGCCGGAAGGAACGATGGTGCCGGTGTCCGACGATTGCGCGCCGGG
>DATIZS010000222.1:0-6450 GCA_035516955.1 Rhizomicrobium sp. | reverse complement strand
GTTTTGCGGCGGATGCGAAGGTGGATGCCGCATTGCTCGCGCGCATCCACGAGGATTCCCATCGCGATTGCTTCATCGCCAGTTCCGTGAAAACGGATGTGCGCGTGGAACCGCGTCAATAAAGCGCAATCCTGCAAACCGGGCGCCGTTTGCGCAACGAAAATTGAATCGTCCGCGTTAACCTCGAACGCGCGCGCGGCTTGCTTGCTGCGCCGCATCCGCGCGATATTCGCAGCCATGGAAGAGCCCGCCGCCCAGGAACCCCGCGGCCTTGCCCGCCTCGCCTATGAGCGCGTGACGCGCGGCATCCGCGTGAGCGTCAAGCCCGCCTTCCTCGACGATCAATCCGACCCCGAGGAAAGCCGCTTCGTGTGGTCCTATTCGGTGACCATCGAGAATGGCGGCGCCGAAACCGTGCAGCTCGTGTCGCGCTACTGGCACATCACCGATGCCCATGGCCGCATTCAGGAAGTGCGCGGGCCGGGCGTGGTGGGCGCGCAGCCGGTGCTGGCACCTGGCCAGATGTTCCAATATACGAGCGGTTGCCCGCTGCCCACGCCGTCCGGCGCCATGATGGGCCGCTACCAGATGCGCTCCACGGCCGGGGAGGCCTTCGAGGTCGAAATCCCCGTCTTTCTCCTTGAAAGTCCCCACGAGCGCCGCCAAATCCATTGAACGCCGATTGGCCGCTCCCGTCTTGGGGCCTAAGATCGCATCCGGATTCGCCCTCGAAGAGAAATTTCATGTCCCAGGCACCGAAAACGCCATTTCCCGCGGCCGTTTTGCGTCCCTCGCGCGAGGAGGCCGAAGAGGCGATCCGCACGCTCCTGCGCTGGGCGGGCGACGATCCCGCGCGCGAGGGCCTGCGCGAAACGCCCGAGCGCGTGGCGCGCGCCTTCGAGGACTGGTTCTCCGGCTACAAGGACGATCCGGAAGAATATCTCCGCCGCACCTTCGAGGAAGTCGAAGGCTATGACGAGATGATCGTCTTGAAGGACATCCGCTTCGAATCCCATTGCGAGCATCATCTGGCGCCGATCATCGGGCGCGTGCATGTGGGCTATCTGCCGAACAAGAAAGTGGTCGGCATTTCCAAGCTCGCGCGCGTCGTGGATGCCTATGCGCGGCGTTTGCAGGTTCAGGAAGCGATGAACGCGTCGATCGCGCGCTGCATCCAGAAAGTGCTGGAACCCAAGGGCGTGGCGGTGGTGATCGATGCCACGCACCAGTGCATGACGACGCGCGGCGTCCACAAGCCCGGCGTCAGCATGGTGACCTCCACCATGCTCGGCGAATTCCGCAAGAACCCGCTCACGCGGCGCGAATTCCTGAGCGTGATCGGCAATCCGGCCTCCAGCTTCGACAATTGAGGAGCGCGTCCATGCGCTCCGCGCTGGATTTGACGAAAGAACTCGTCGCCTTCGATACGACGAGCCGCAATTCGAATCTTTCGCTGATCGCTTATGTGCGGGAATTGCTCGAAGGCGCGGGCGCGCGCGTGCGCCTCACGCGCAACGCCGAAAAGACCAAGGCCAATCTGTTCGCGACATTCGGCCCCGAAACGGGCGGCGGCTATGTGCTCTCCGGCCATACCGATGTCGTGCCGGTGGACGGCCAGGACTGGTCGAGCGATCCCTTCAAGCCGGAAATCCGCGATGGCAAATTGTTCGGCCGCGGAACGGCGGACATGAAAGGCTTCATCGGCTGCGCTCTGTCGCTGCTCGGCGAAATCGAATCGGCGCCGCTCAAGCGGCCGATCCATTTCGCCTTATCCTATGACGAAGAAGTCGGCTGCGCGGGCGTGCAGGGATTGCTCGACGATCTGGCCGCGGCCAACATCAAGCCCGCATTGGCGATCATCGGCGAGCCCACCGGAATGCGCGTCGTCGGCGCGCACAAATCGGGCGCGGTGATTCACACCCATTGCCGCGGCCGCGAGGGCCATTCGAGCGCGCCCGACAAGGGCGCCAACGCCGTGATGATGGCGGGCGAATTCGTGGCGTATCTGGAAACATTGCAGGAAGAATTGAAGCGCGACCGCGATCCGCATTTCGATCCGCCCTATACGACCGTCCAGGCCAACATGATCGAGGGCGGTACGGCGGTGAACGTGCTGGCGCGCGATGCACTCGTCACCTGGGAATACCGTGCGCTGCCCGGCGGAGATGCGAAATCCGTCATGCGCCGCGCGCAAAACCACGCGCAGGAAATCATTTTGCCGAACTACAAATTGCGTGCGCCCGAGGCGGCGATCGAAACCGAACTCCATGCCAGCTATCCCGGCCTCATCCTGGACGAGAATTCGCCGGCGGTCGCGCTCGCCCGCGAAATCTCCGGCGCGAATGCGGTCGAAACGGTCGCCTATGGCACCGAAGCGGGCCTTTTCCAGCGCGCCGGAATTCCCGCAATCGTCTGCGGCCCCGGCTCCATCGAACAGGCGCACAAGGCCGACGAATTCGTAGCCTTGCCGGAATTGGATGCGTGCGAGAAATTTCTCAGGCGCGTAATTCGGCGGGCTTGCGTTCTATAACACTGAGTGCTATAGCACTGAGTGCTAGGGGGCGGCAGGACGTTGCGCATATTCCTGACCAGGGTGTTCGCGCGTTTTGCGAAGAGCGAAGACATCGCCGATAGCGCCTTGCGCGAAGCGGTGCGGCGCGCTGATGCGGGTTTGATCGATGCCGACCTCGGCGGCGGCGTCATCAAGCAGCGCGTTGCCCGGCGCGGGCAGGGCAAATCGGGCGGATACAGGACGATCATCCTGTTTCGCCGCGAAACGAGAGCGATCTTTGTCTATGGGTTCGCCAAGAACGATCAGGACAACATCTCGCCACAAGATTTGCGTCTGTTCCGCGAGTTGGCGCGCGAAATGTTGGCATACGATGAGGCCGGTCTGGCCGGCGCGGTCGAAATCCATCGGCTAAAGGAGATTGCAAGCGATGACTAGAACATCCAGAACATATAAAAGCCCAGTCGCGGCAGCCGTCCATGAGACGATGCAGGGCATGTACGAAGCCGGACTGGCCGACAAGCAGACCATGAAGAAGTTTGACGAAATGTGTCTTACGCCGGTGAAGGAGCTTTCGCCCCGGCAAATCCGTGCCTTGCGAAAGCGTGAGGACGCAAGCCAGGCGGTGTTCGCGCGCTATCTCAACGTCACCACGGGTCTTGTCAGCCAGTGGGAACGCGGCGAGAAGAAGCCGCGCGGCGCGTCACTCAAGTTATTGACGCTGGTGGCGAAGAATGGCCTGCGGGCGATGGCCTGATTATTTCCGCTTGAGCTATTTCCTTTTGAACACCGGCGCGCGTTTTTCGCGGAAGGCGGCGAGCGCTTCGGCGTGATCGGCGCTTTGCACCAGAACGGTCAGTTCTTCGCGCGTCAGCTTTGCCGCGTCCTCCGGCGAAAGGCCCGCGGCCAGCGAAGCCATGCGCTTCGTCGCTTCGATGGAGAGCGGCGCGCGCGATGCGATGCGGTTGGCGAGTTCGGCCGCCTGATCCATCAGCGCATCGCCCGCATGGACCGCCGTCACCAGCCCGAATTTCTCGGCCGCCTCGGCATCGAACGGCAATCCCGTCAGCAGCATATGCTTGGCGCGCGCAACGCCGATCAATCGCGGCAGGCGATACGCCGACGCCATCAATCCGATATTGACGCCGGCGCCGACGAAACTCGCATCCGTGCTTGCGATGCGAATGTCGCAAACAAGCGCCAATTCCAGCCCGCCGCCCATGCACCAGCCATTGACCGCCGCGATCACCGGCACGCGCAAGGCTTCGATGCGGTCGAGCAGCCTCGCGAATTCCGCCAATTGTTTCTGGCGCGCGGGCAGGCCGGCCGATTGCGCCTGCTCCTGTTCCTTCAGATCGTCGCCGCTGCAGAAGGAACGCCCGCGCCCGGTGATGACGATCGCGCGCACGGACTCGTCTGCCTCCAGCGCATCGAGCTTCGCGTGAAAATCTTCGCGCGCGGCGCGGCCCAGCGCATTGGCCGGCGGATTGTCGATCTCCAGAAGTGCGGCGTTGCCGCCGATCTTGCGGAAATGTATCGCCGTCTCGCTCATTCCTACTTCGTCCACTGGGCGAGCCAGTCGGCGAGCGCCTGCGGCGTCATCGAGCGCGCATCGGCGAGCGCGGAGACATGGCCGGCATCGATCAGCTTGCCGTCCGGGTCCGCCACCAGGATGGAAGGCACGCCTTCCAGACGCTGCGTGATTCCGAAGCGGGCGGGGATCTGCAGGTTCCGGTCGAAGCGGCCCACATCCACATCGACGACTATATAATGTGCGTCGAGGAAGCGCCTGACCTCGGGCAGCGCCATCACGCCCGCCAGCACGCGGCAATCGCCGCACCAATTGCCGCCGAGATCGATCAGCACGCGCTTGTGCTCGGTCCGGGCCTTGGCGAACGCCGCTTCCACATCGGCATTGGCATCGGCGCCCGGATCGTAGGGATAGGGCAGCGGAGTCTGGAGCTCGTCGAGCGCTGCGATGCTGACCACCTTCGGCGCGGGCGCATGCGCCGCGGCAGGCGCCGCCGCCAGCGCCGCCACCGCCAGTCCCAGGAAAATCGCGCGCATCGCTTCGCTCCTATGTGTGCGCCGCAAAATTATCCGCTTCGGCCCGCTCTGCAAAGCGCCGGATTTCCGGCCAAATCGCCGGTGCTTTTGCGCTGCCGCAAGAGTTTTTCGAAGAATCCGTTCCCAATCCCGCTCGGCCCGCTTGTCCCAATAGATGTGGGCGTAAGCTCTAACCCGCGAAGGGAAGGAAGCTGGCGGGGGAATGGCCGATCGAACCGAAACCGGACGCGAAGCCGCGGGCAGGGCGATGACCGCGCCCGAGGTGCGCGCCTGGTTCGTCCGCGAGGTCCTGCCGCTGGAGGCGATGCTGTTGCGATATCTGAAGCACAATTGGCGCGACAAGAGCGACATCGAGGATCTGCTCCAGGATATCTATGTGCGCGTCTACGAGGCGGCGAAGAAGGAGATTCCCGCCGCCGCCAAGCCCTTCGTGTTCGTCACCGCGCGCAATCTGCTCATCAACCGTGTCCGGCGCGAGCATGTCATTCCGATCGAAGCGGTGGCCGATCTCGATGCGCTCGACGTGGCGATCGATGCGCCCGGCCCCGACCGCTCGGCCATCGCGCGCGACGATCTGCGCCGTCTGCAATCGGCGCTCGACCGGCTTCCCCCGCGCTGCCGCGAAGTCGTCGTCAAGCGCCGCATCGATGGGCTGTCGCGCCGCGAGATCGCGGCCTCCATGGGCATCACCGAGGAAACCGTTTCCGCCCATCTCACCGACGGCATGTGCGCGCTCGCCGATCTTCTCTATGGCGAGGGCCGGCCATGAGCGCGAAGGAGATCAGGGCCGAGGCCGCGTCGTGGCTCGAGCGCAAGGAGCGCAGCGATTGGAGCGATACCGATCAGGCCGAGCTCGACCAATGGCTCGCACGATCGACCGCGCATGAGGTCGCTTTCGTGCGGCTTCAATCGGCATGGGAGCGCACCGAACGGCTCGTGGTCTTGCGCCCTTTGGGGAAAGAGCCGCGCGCGCCTAGGCGCATCTCCCCGCTTCTGATGCGCGTCGCGGCGGCGGGCGCGGTCGTGGCACTTCTGGGCGCCGGTGCTGCGTGGTTCGCGCTTTCGCCGCGCGACCGCACCTATTCCACGGCGGTGGGCGGGCGCGAGACCGTCACCTTCGCCGACGGCACGCGAATCGAGCTCAACACCAACACCGTATTGCGCGCGCGCATGACGACCGATCAGCGCGTGGTGTGGCTGGAAAAGGGCGAGGCCTTCTTCCAGGTCAAGCACGATGCGACGCATCCCTTCGTCGTGATGATCGGCGAGCATCGCGTCACCGATATCGGCACGCAATTCTCCGTGCGGCGCGGGAAGAAGGACGTGCAGGTGGCTGTCACCCAGGGCCGCGTCACGCTCGATGCGCCGGGCATCGCCTCGCAAGCGGCACTGCTCACGCAAGGCGACGTGGCGACCGCCACCGCCAGATCGCTCACCGTCACGCGCAAATCGCAAGCCGCGCTCGCCGACGATCTCGGCTGGCGCCGCGGCACGATCGTCTTCCGCCACACGACGCTGGCCGAGGCCTGCGCCGAGCTCAACCGCTACAACCGCGTCAAGCTCGTCATCACCGATCCGGCGGTCGCCAGGCGCACGATCGGCGCCACCTTCCGCACATCCGATGTCGAATTGTTCGCGCGCGTGGCCGAAGTGGCGCTCGGGCTTCATGTGAACGAACACGGCGACGAAATCGATATCTCGCGCTGAGCGCGCAAAAACAGGGGGCAGTTTCATGCGGTTTTCGTATCTCAAGGCGGCGCTGGCGGGCGGGGCTGCGGTCGTGGCGCTCTCGACGGCCGCATCCGCCACGGAATTCAACATCCCGCGCGGCGATCTCAAGACCGCGCTCGATTCCTATGCGCGCCAGGCCAATG